>JBBROT010000236.1:0-5957 GCA_038229155.1 Bryobacterales bacterium
ATTGCGCATCACGCGATACGCGCCATCCGGATCGGGAGCGGTCATATGGAACGCATCGCCGCTCATTCCATAGCCAACCACTTCAGCCAGAATGGGTGCGCCGCGCCGTTTGGCAAACTCCAGCTCTTCTAGAACCAAAATGCCCGCGCCCTCGCCCACTACGAACCCATCGCGATCACGGTCCCACGGACGGCATGCGCGTTCCGGTTCGGCGTTGCGCGTGGAAAGTGCCCGCATGGCCGCGAACCCTCCAATACCCAGCGGAGTGATGCAGGCTTCCGCCCCGCCGCAAATCATCGCGTCCGCATCGCCATATTGAATGATGCGGTAGGAATCGCCGATGGAATGCGCGCTGGTAGTGCAGGCGGTCGCCGTGGCCGAATTAGGCCCTTTCGCGCCGGTGCGAATCGAAACCTGGCCCGACGCCAGATTCACAATCGTCGCCGGAATGAAAAAAGGAGAAATGCGGCGCGGCCCGTGCTCCAGATACACCCGGTGCTCACGCTCGATGACATCGAACCCGCCGATGCCGCTGCCGATATAGACGCCCACCCGGTCTGCCCACTCCGGATCCACCTTGAAGCCGGAAGACTGGATGGCGAAATCGGCCGCCGCAATGGCGAACTGAATGAACCGCCCCATCTTCTTGATTTCTTTCTTGTCGATGAACTGGTGCGGATCGAAATTCCGGACTTCCCCCGCAATGGTACACGCGAATCCGGCGGTATCGAAAAGCGTAATGGGACCGATCCCACTCCTGCATTCCAGAATGGATTTCCAGGTCTCTTCCGTGCCGTTGCCGATCGAACTGATCAGTCCGACACCCGTGATTACAACCCTGCGAGAAATGGCCTGCTCCTTCCGCTCGCCCGCGTGCCCAATTACTTCTTGGACGACTTCGCTTCGATGTAGTCGACCGCGTCCTTTACGGTCGTGATTTTCTCGGCATCTTCGTCCGGAATCTCCAGTTCGAAGGCTTCTTCAAAGGCCATTACCAGCTCCACAATGTCCAAAGAATCCGCACCCAGATCGTCGACAAACGAGGCGTTGTTATCCACCTGACTTTCGTCAACGCCCAACTGCTCCACAATGATCTGCTTTACCTTTTGCTCAACAGCCGCCATGCACCCTCCCCCGCGTAAGCGGGCCTATCCCTTCGGACTCAAATTCCAGAATAACTTCCAAACCTTCGATTCTAGCGGTCGCGGCTTGCCAAGCGCAAGCCGCATGCCGTGGAGTTAACGCGCCCAGTGCGCTACCAGCGTCCGATGATGGGCTGGTTGCCCGCCGTCCCGCCGAATGCCACAAACCGGTCGCCGCCGGGACCCACCCCGTCGTAAGACCCGTTGCCATTGAAATCGAGGGTGAAGAATCCGTTGTTGTACAGGCCCACCTTGCTGAATCCGGTGCCGTTCCAATCGCCCACCAGCGGTATGTCTCCCGGGGTGCCGCCGAAGCCATAGAATTTATCGCCGCCCACGCCTACGCCGTCGTAGGTGCCGTTGCCGTTATAATCCAAAACCCAGAAGCCGCCTCGGAAAATACCGATCTTGGCTTTGCCGTCGCCGCTCCAATCGCCCACTACCGGCTTGTCGCCCGCGGCAAAAGCGAAGCTGGTATAGAATTTGTCCGCCGCAAAGGTGAACACGCCGTCGCCGTTATAATCCAGCACCCATCGGCCCTGGTAGAAATACCCGATCTTGGTGCGGCCATCGCCATTCCAATCGGCATAGACCGGCACCTCGCCGGCACCGTTGCCGCCGAAGCCGAAGAAGCCGTCTCCCGCGTCGAAAGAGCCGCTGCCATTCGTATCGAGCGCCCAGGAACCGTTGTTGTAGAAGCCCACTTTAGTGCGCCCGTCGCCGTTCCAATCGCCCACGATGGGCACGTAGGCCGCGCCCGCTCCGCCGAAGCCGTAAAACTTGTCGCCGCCCGGTCCCACGCCGTCATAGATGCCGTTGCCGTTATAATCCAGCACCCAGAAACCGTTCAGGTAATAGCCCACTTTGGAGCGGCCGTCTCCGTTCCAATCGCCGGAGAGCGCAATCGCGCCGGGCTGCCCGGCAAAGGGGAACACCCGGTCACTGGCCTCGTAAACGCCGCTTCCGTTCGAATCCAGCACCCAGAGCGGCCCGTTGGTAGGCTGAAAGAAGCCGATATTCTGCTGGCTCAGCACGCCCGTCTGCGCCACGGTAAAGTTCTGGCCTCCAAACAGGACGGTTGCCGTGCGGCTCTGCCCCGGGTCCGCCGTGTAGGAGAAGTTCACCGTACCGCCGCCCGTCCCCGAAGCGCCGCTGGTGATGGTCACGAACGGCGAACTGCTGGAGAGGGTGTACGGGCACGAAGGGTCCGTCGCCGTCACCGTTACAGATCCCGTTCCGGACCTACTGTTTACATAGAACGTGGGGGTGCTCACCGTGAAGAAACATGCCAGCACCGGAGTGCTGCGAATGCGCCCGGAGCTATCGGCAATGTACAGATTCTGCGCGCGGTCAACCGTAATCGCCAGCGGATTGACCGCGGCCAGAGTCGCCGGGCCGCCATCGCCTGTGAAATCCAGCAATCCATTTCCGGCCACCGTCGTAATTAGGTTCGTCCCCGCCGTCACTTTGCGCACCCGCGAATGGCCTTCATCCGCGATAAACAGGTTGCTCGATTGGTCGGCAAACACGCTGAACGGAGCGGAAAGCCCTGTCGCGGTAGCCGCCACGCCATCCTGAAAATTCGTCGTGCCATCGCCCGCCGCCGTGGAGATAACATTGGTGCTCAGAACAATCTTGCGAACGCGATTGCCCAGCACTTCGGTGACGAACAGATTCCCCGCCCCATCGAGCGCCAGGCCCGAGGGGAAGTTCAAACTCGCGCTGGTTGCCAAGCCGCCATCGCCCGTGGAACCCGCAATGCCGTTCCCGGCAACAGTGGTCACGATGCCCGTCTGGCCGTTGATCACCCGGACTCGGTTATTTTGGGAATCCGCAATATAGAGGCTGCCATTCGCAGCCAGCGCCAGACCGGCAAGAGACTTGAAGTGCGCCGCGGTGGCAGCGCCGCCGTCACCGCTAAATGCGAATACGCCCGATGCGTTGGCGATGGTGGAATATACGCCGCCCGACAGCTTCCGGACGCGCGCGCCTTCGACGAACAGAATATTCCCCGACGCGTCATAAATCAGCCCCAACGGGCTGCTCAGCGGCCCCGTGGCTGCACCGCCATCCGGCGTGAATCCGATCACGCCCGAACCCGCCGCAGTGGTCAAAAATCCAGTAGTCAAATTCAGCCTGCGAATGGACGAGCCGCCCGAATCCGCAAAAATCAGCGTTCCGGCGTTATCCACCGCCAGGGTATTCGGCGTCAGGAGACTGGCTGCGGTGGCTGTCAGGCCGCTGCCGCTGCCGTTGTTGTAATCCAGGCTTCCGTTGCCGGCAAAAGTAGTGATCAGGGTGGTGGTGAATTTGCGCAGCCGGCTGTTCCCCGCGTCCGCCAGATAACCCGTGGCACCTGTGCTATCGAGCGCCAAAGCGGCCAAATTCCGGAATGAAGCACCCGTCGGCGCGCCGCCGTCACCCGCATAACCCGGAACGCCATTGCCCGCGATTGTCTGGATATTGGCCTGCCCCGCCCGGACCGCGCGCACATCGTAGCTCTCCACGATAAACAAATTGTTCGCGATGTCCACAGTGAGGGCCGTCACCGAATTCAACTGCGCGGAAGTGGCCGGGCCGCCGTCGCCGGAAAGGCCGAACGTGCCGTTACCCGCCGCCGTGGTGATGATGCCGGATACCACTTTCCTGACACGGAAGTTAGCCTGGTCCGCGATATAAACCACGCCGTTCGAATCCACCGCCACCGCCGAAGGCTGATCGAGGCCGGCCGACACCGCGGGGCCTCCATCGCCTGAAAAATTTGTTGTTCCGTTCCCCGCCAGAGTAGTGATGGTGCCCCCGGTGGAGACCATGCGGATTCGCTGATTCGTCTGGTCCGCAATGTAAAGATTGCCCGCCAGATCGAGCGCCACGGATGCGGGGCTGTCAAGCTGAGCGGCGGTTGCCGGGCCCCCGTCTCCGGAAAAACCAGGTGTGCCGTTGCCCGCGACCGTAGTAATCACCCCGGAGGTTGCGATCTTGCGGATGCTGTTATGCCCGCTGTCGGCCACATAAAGACTGCCCGCCGCGTCGAAAGCGAGGCCGGCCGGCTGGTTCAAGGTTGCCGCAGTAGCCTGTATCCCATCGGCGTCGAAGGGGTACGAACCGTTTCCGGCGAAAAGAGAAACAGTGCCGGAAGGCGTGATCTTCCAGATCTGGTGCTTCTGCGCCAGCGACATGTAGACATCGCCGGTGGAATCGACAGCGAGGCCCGAAGGCTGCGCGAGCCCCGTCTGCAGCGATTGCAGATTCACCGGGCCGCCTCCCGCTATGGTTTGGATGTTTTGCGCCGCGGCGGGCAAAAACAGAATAAGAGCTGAAAGTATTAAATTTTTGGTTAAAAACATGAACTTAGGGAAAGCGTATCATGCAAACGAAACGAAATTTGAGGTTCCCACGTTAAATGCTTTTCACGTGGGATTACAATGTGACAGGATGTACCGTCGTCAGTTCGTTTCCGCTCTTACCGCCGCGTTCGCAGCCACGCCTCTCACCGGGCTTCCGGCGTTCGCCCAGGCGCTGAATGCCCAGGCGGTAACCGCCCCCTCCGCGCCAATTCGCGTACAGGTGAACGAAGTGATTGTCCCGGTGACCGTCACCGATGACAAAGGGCGCTTCGTTTCCAATCTGGATAAAGGCGATTTCCGCATTTTCGACGAGGGTAAAGAGCAGAAAATCGATTACTTTTCGCGCGACCGCAGCCAGCCGGTGGTGGCAGGGTTCCTGCTCGACATGAGCAACACCATGAAGATCCATTGGGCCAAGTATCAGGATGCGGCGTCCGAACTGGTGCTCAATATGGTGCCCGGCGATCCGCGCTTCAGCGGCTATCTGATTACCTACGGGAGTGAAAAGCCCGAGCTGCAGGTGGATACCACGTCGGATTCCGAAAAGCTGGTGGAAAAGATTCGGAAGCTGAAACCTGCGGGCGGCGCGGCCTTCTTCGACGCCATTTACATGGCCTGCGTGAACCGGAAACTGGTTAAGGGCGAACCTTACGAACCCCGCCGCATTCTGGTCGTCATCGGGGACGGTCACGATACCGCCAGCAAGAAATCGCTCGCCGAAGTGCTGGAACTGGCGCAGCGCAACCTCATCACCATCTTCGCCATGAGCACCGCCGCCTTCGGTTTCGCGACCGATGGCGATAAGAACCTGGAACAACTGGCCGGAGAAACCGGCGGCCGCGTGGAATACCCGCTTAACCACTTATACAAGGATGTGTCCGGGTTCCTTTCCACTCCGTCCGACGAGGGGAACTACGCACTCAAAGTGGGTACGGGCGGTTACGCGGCGGAGATCTCCGGCGGCATCTTCAAAGCCGTTACGGATATCTCCGGCGAAGTCACCACGCAATACATCATCCGCTACACGCCCGATACCGGCGGTGCCGCCGCCGCCGAAAAGGTGTTCCGCAAGATTAAGGTGAACGTCGCGCTGCCGAATGTGAAAATCCGCTATCGCAACGGTTATTACCCGGTCCACAGCTAGCCCGCCATGCCCGCCGCCGTACTTGAGTTCCAGAAAAAGTCATCTTCGGCGGAATACTGCGTGCTGGAACTCGCGCACCCCGGCGAACCGCGCGTTCCCATCGGCGTTCTGCTCTACGATTCCGCTCAAGAGAGCCTACAATTCCGCTTTCGCGACGATTATCGCGAACTCGACATCACCGAGGAAGACGAAGAATACCTGGAAGCTCTGCCCGAAGACTTCGCGCAGCAATTGCGGGAGCGTGGCGCCGCGGGCTTCCTTGCCGAACTCGAAAGCTCGCTATCGAATTTCCTGCTGATTTCGGATCGCGAAGCAGCCGGTGCC
>JBBROT010000237.1:0-5897 GCA_038229155.1 Bryobacterales bacterium
CCCCCCCACCCCCCAAACGAACCCGATAACCCCAAAAGTAAGAAGAGCAACTTTTCCCGCCGCGGCTTTCTGACGAGCGTCGGTGTCACCAGCGGCGCACTCTCAACCGGCATTCTGGAAACGGAAGCCGAAGCCCAGTCAACCGCCAAGGTTATTGGGCCCGGCGAAGTTCCCATTACGCTGCAGATCAATGGTCAGGCGCGCAAAGTGAACGTGGAGCCGCGCACCACATTGCTCGACGCGCTGCGTCATCGCCTGGATTTGACCGCCGCCAAGCGCGTATGCGATCGCGGTACCTGTGGAGCCTGCACTGTCATGGTGGATGGCAAAGTGATGTACGGTTGCACCATGCTCGCGATCGACGCGCAGGGCCGCCAGATCCAGACCCTGGAAGGGCTTTCGGATGAGCGCAAGCCGCATCCCGTCACGAAAGCCTTCGTGAACAACGATGCCCAGCAATGCGGCTACTGCACCCCCGGATTCGTCATGGCTTCTATCGGATTCCTGAAGCGCAACCCGAATCCGAAGTCCGAGGAAGAAGTGCGGCATGGCCTCGGCGGCAATCTCTGCCGCTGCGGAACCTACATGGGCATCCGCAAGGCCGTACTCGAAGCCTCAAAGGAAATGCAAGGAGGAAAGAATGCCTAACTACAGTTGGCCTCCCATGAACCAGAGGCGCGTCATGGGCAAGCGCCTCACCCGTCTCGACGGGATTGTCAAAGCCAGCGGCGCTGCCAAATACAACTCGGACGTTCATCCCGAGGGTTTGCTGTTCGCCGTCTTGCTCACGTCGCCGCATGCCCACGCCAAGATCACCAGCATCGATATCAGCGAAGCCAAGGCCACTCCGGGGGTGACTGCCGTGCGCGTCATTACCCAGCCTGGAGCCGAGATTCAGTGGGCTGGCGCGGAGGTCGCGGCTGTCGCGGCAACTTCGGAAGAGATCGCCACTGACGCGGTCCGCAAGATTAAGGTGCAGTACGAAGTGCTTCCCCATGTCGTGCGCGAAGAGGATCTGGCCCAGGTCGGCAATCGCGCTAAGCCTGCGGGCGAGCAGGTCACCGGCGATCCCGATAAAGCCTTCCAGGAAGCGGACGCCACCAGTGAAGGGTTTTACGGCATCCCGGTCATCACGCATTGCTGCCTGGAGCCGCACGGCCAGACCATTCAGTGGAAGCCCGAACACCTAGAATACTGGCCCTCCACCCAGAATGTAGCCGGCATCGGCCCCGATCTGGGCAAAGCCATCAATGTGCCGGCCACCAACATTCACACTCACATGGATTACATGGGCGGCGGGTTCGGCAGCAAGTTTCCGTCCGATCTATGGGGCGTCGAATGCGCGCGCCTCTCGCAGGAAAGCGGCGGCAAGCCGGTCAAGCTGTTCCTCGATCGCGCTACCGAGCTCAGCATCGCCGGCAATCGTCCTTCAGTCTTCGGCAAGGTAAAGATCGGTGGCAAGAAGGATGGCACCATCACCGCGTGGCAGTCCGAGACGTGGGCCACCGGCGGAATCGGTGGAGGCGCCACCAACGGGCAGCTTTATCCCTATGTGTTCACCGGTTCGCCGACCGACACTCTCAATAAGCGGTTGAATCACACCGCGGTTTCGATCAACGCCGGCAGCGCACGGGCATGGCGGGCGCCCAATCATCCGCAAGCCTGCTACATCACTTCCGCGGCCATGGACGATCTCGCTGCGAAGCTTCACATCGACCCGCTGGATATGTGGTTCAAGAATCTCCACTACACCGCTCGGGCGGACGTCTACAAATACCAGCTCGAAAAAGGTGCGGAGCTGATTGAATGGAAGAAGAACTGGCGTCCTCGCGGCGAATCGGGAAACGGTTCCATCAAGCGCGGTTTGGGTGTGGCGATCTCTACCTGGGGTGGCGCCGGCCATGCCAGTAAGTGCCGCACCGAAATCCATGCGGACGCATCCGTCGAGGTAAAGCTGGCCAGCCAGGATCTGGGCACGGCCACGCGTACCATGATCGCCATGATCGCGGCCGAAACATTCGGTCTGCCGGTTAGTGCGATTAAAGTCCAAATCGGCGACAGCTCGTATCCGAATTCGGGCGGCTCCGGCGGATCCACCACCATTGGCGGTGTCACGTCGTCCACGCGCAAATCCACCGTAAACGCTCTCGATAAACTGTTCCAATTGGTCAGTGATACGCTGAACATCCCCGTCGATCAACTCGAAGCCGTGGATGGACGCATCCGGCAGAAGGGCAATCCCGATAAGGGCATGAGCTGGACCCAGGCTTGCGCCAAACTCGGCGTGAACACGATCTCTGAAGAAGGCGAGAACGATCCGCGCCAGGCGCCCAAGGAAGGCTTGAACACCGGCGGCGTAGCGGGCGTCCAGATGGCCGATGTTTCCGTGGATATCGACACCGGGCTGGTCAAAATCAACAAGGTCGTCGCCGTTCAGGACTGCGGCCTGGTGGTCAATCCGAAGACTGCCGAAAGCCAGGTGTATGGCGCGATGATCATGGGCGTCTGCAGCGCCCTGATGGAAGAGCGCATCATGGACCAGCAGATTGGCCGCGTGATGAACCCCGACATGGAGTTTTATAAGCTCGCGGGAATTGGCGACGTCGGCGAGTTGATCGTCCAGATGGATATCCGCGAAGAGAACGATAAACGCGGCGTCATTGGATTAGGCGAGCCGCCGGCTATCGGCACGGTCGCTGCCATTGCGAACGGCGTCGCGAATGCGATTGGAGTGCGCGTGCCCATGGTCCCGCTAACCGCGCGACGGGTTCTAAACGCGCTCGAAGGGAGGAATGCCTGATGCAAGCGTTCGAATATGCAAGTCCCACCAGTTTACAGGAAGCGCTTCGCCTGCTTGGAACCAAGTGGGGTGAGACGGACGTCCTCGCGGGCGGTACTGATCAGCTCAGCCTGATGAAGGATTACGTGCACACGCCCAAGCGCGTGGTCAACATCAAAGGCATTCGCGAGCTGCATGGAATCCGCCGGGCGGGCCAGAGCCTGCACATCGGCGCCACCACCACGTTCGATGAGTTGGCCGCCGATCGGTCCATCCATAGCGAGTTCCCCGCGCTGACCGCGGCAGTGCTCGGCGTGGCTAGTCCGCAGATTCGCAACATGGGAACTGTGGGCGGCGATCTGTGCCAGCGCCCCCGCTGCTGGTATTTCCGCCAAGGTTATGGCGTGCTCGCGCTCAAGGACGGCAAAAGCCTGGTGCCGAACGGGCGCAACGAATTCCATGCCATCTTCGGCGGCGGCCCGGCGTATTTCGTCAGCGCCTCCAGCCTGGGTCCGGTATTGGTGGCCCTGGGCGCGAACCTGAAACTGGCTTCCGCATCCGGAACCCGCACTGTGGCCGCGGAGAAATTCTTCGTGACGCCGCAAAATGCGGACACGCGCGAGATTGCGCTCATGCCGAACGAGATTCTTATTGAGATTGAGATTCCGTCCGCGCATGGCGCCAAGAACGCGACCTACGAAGTTCGCCAGAAGGAGGCCATGGATTGGCCGCTGGCGGCGGCTTCCGTTGCTCTGACCATGAACGGCGGATCGGTAAGCAAGGCGGCCATCGTCCTTGGTCATGTGGCTCCGATTCCGTGGTTGGCAACCGCGGCTGCTCAGGCATTGCAGGGCAAGAGCCTCAGCGACGACACGATCAATCAGGCCGCCGAGGCAGCCGTGCAAGGCGCCAAGCCGCTCAGCGAGAACGCCTATAAGGTACGGCTCGCCAAGGTGGCCGTCAAGCGCGCGCTGAACGAGGCCGCCGGGAGAGCCTGATGGATCGCGAGCGCTCGTCACTCACCCGGATGGACGACGACCGCTGCGATTTGCTGCGCTGGAAAGGTCTGTACATCGAGGCGGAATGGGACCCCAGTGTCCCCCATTCCGCCGACCGCCTGTTCTGGTGCCACAAAACGCAGCAATGCCTGGGTCCCGACGGCAAGCTGGTAGACGACTACGAGTGCAATCCCGCGCGCCAGTGCTATAAGCCGTTCTGAAAGCCGTTATCGGATGAAGCCTCAGCCGGATGTGATTGAACTGCGCGTTCACCAATCTGAGTTGACTTATGAAGCCGCATTGTCCCCGCCCATCGCTGCGATCATGGATGCGCCCGGGAGTGTTGCCTCGCGCTTATTACCGTTCTTTGGTTCTCATAAGCTGGAATTATCCGATATTGTGATCGATGACGGCCCGCTTGTGGATCGGGGATTAGGCTTTGAGCTTCCGAAGCTGGATGCGAGTGTATCGCTTCGACCGGACCGGTTTGAGATTCGTTTTACCTCAATCGATGTGACAGCGGACCAACTTGGCGAGATCGTTCGGGGTATATGGCAGACTTTGGCGTTCTCTGTCTCGCCAAATACGAAATCTACGACAGCTCATTCTCTCCTTTTTGAAGTGGATTGTGACCCATCGGAATCATATTCCGCAATTCTTGAACGCTTCTGCCCGCCTGTTCAGGGTTTGCCCCCGGGTGCCGTACCTGGCGTCGTGTACTACTTACCCGAAGACCGAACTCAAGGTTTTCTCGACTCGAATTTCATGCTTAACCGATCTAGCGAAGTAGAGGAAGGCCTCCTGGTAGCCGCCACACTGGTTTTCGAAGCCGGTATCGGTGTCGACACGACTGGTCCGATTCAAGCCGCACGTGCAAGATTCGATGAGTTGTTGCACACATTTAGAATAAAATTGGTGAACTGATCGAGGTTGAATGAGCACGCCTTCAAATGCTTCCAAGTGCAGCTTAGCGCTCCAGCGGAAGCGGCCTTCTCCGCGACGGACTACCAAGCACCAAGGGCGATCTTCGGGTTCCCGCGTGCTCTTGGCCAGGCGAATTGCGCGACGCCACGCAGTTCCTGATGTTGAGCTGGAAGGCGCGCGAGAACAGGAGTGGCTGAACCGCCATTGGCGCGATCATGTGGACCGCTGGGTGGCGCTGGATGGCGATTATCTTGTCGGAGAAGGCGATAATGCGCGAGAGGCATTGCATCGGGCGCGCGCGGCCGGGCACCCCGCACCATTTCTCGTCCACGTAACGCAACCTCCGGAGTTCCCTTTCGGTGGCTGGTGATCGCGGGCCGACGTACTCGTTATCGTTCAAAATCTGTCATTCCTACGGGAATAACGATCCCGGCGTAACGGTTCCCGTGTCACTCAGTGTCGGCGGGCAACCGATTAAGCTGTTCGCGAAAGTAGACACAGGGGCCGAGTATTGTCTGTTCGAAAGGAAGTTCGCCGACGCGCTGGAAATTGACGTCGAGCGCGGTGGCGAAAAAACATTCTCGACTGTTAGCGGCACGTTTCGCGCTTACGAACATGAGTTAACTTTAGCTGTGTACGGCACCAGCTTCGATACCGTGGTCTACTTCTACAAAGACGAGAGCAAAACCCGAAACGTGCTTGGACGTAACGGCTGGCTCAATCGCGTCCGGCTCGGTTTGGTGGATCATGATTCCTTGGTATACCTGAGCGCGTACGACGACTGACAGTTTTCGTCACCAGATAAACTAGCGTGTGGCCACGGCATCTGTCGAGAATTGTACATCTAGCTTAACTATCAAGGATGGCGTTTTTGCGGCTCCCGAATGCAATCCCGCGCGCCAGTGCTATAAGCCGTTCTGAGCCGCTGCGGCACAGTCTGCCGGCCATGTCTTTTACAATGAAAGTTCATGCCGAAACGTATCGGAATTCTCACCGGCGGCGGCGATGTCCCCGGGCTCAACTCTGTCATCAAAGAAGTCACCTATCGAGGCACCGAGAACGATTGTGAAGTGATCGGCATCCGGCGCGGCTGGGAAGGTCTCACCCATCTGAACCTGGACGACCCGGCCAGCAAGGCGCGCTACGTCCTGCCGCTGGACCGCGAAAACACGCGCAGCGTCGACCGGTTTGGCGGC
>JBBROT010000238.1:0-5896 GCA_038229155.1 Bryobacterales bacterium
AGTTCTACCAGTTCTACGCCATCTTCAACAACATCGCCGAAAAAGGCCTCGATGGCAGGCGCGGCAATGCCGAGCCCATGATCCAACTGCCATCCACCACCCAGGCCGCCCGTTTGGAACAGGCCACGCGCGAACTCGAAGCCCAAAAATTGGTTTTAGATGACAAGAAGATCAGCGATGCCGAAACTCGTTGGGCCGAAACCGCACTCGACCGGCTTCCCAAACCCTCCCGCGAAGGCCTCCTCGCCCACTACGATTTCGATGGCGGCCTGACCGATTCTTCCGGCAATGAGCACGACGGCCGTTTCCTCCTGGGCGATCTGACCTATCCCGTCGGCATCGTCGGCAAAGCCGGCGATTTCGATGGCCAGGTCCACGCCCAATTGGGTTCGTTTTTGCAAATTGGCCCTGCCACCCCGTTCGCGGCGGCATTCTTCGTCCGCACCGGCGATAAAGAACCCATGACCGTGCTCCATCAAGTGGATGCCAAAACCGGAAATGGGTTCGTTTTCTCATCCGATGAGGCGATCCCGATCGGGAACCTGCTGCGCGGCGCGAAATTCTCCGTCCGTTTGGGCAGCTCCAACCCCGCCGACTCCCTCGAACTCCAGACCAAGCGCCGCCTGCCCACTTCCTCCAAAGACCCCGATTCCGGCCGTCCCTGGTATCACGTGGCCGTAAATTACGACGGTTCCGGCACCGCCGCTGGCCTGAAACTCTATATAAACGGTGCCCTGGAGCCCGTAGACGTGCTCAGCGACGGCAAATTGGGTTCGTTTCGGAATTCCGCTCCCCTCGAAATTGGCCACAAAATCGCTGGCAAGCCGTTCAAAGGTCAAATTGACGATCTCCGACTCTATAACCGTACGCTCCCGGAAGCGGAAATCCTCACCCTGGCCGCCCATCAGCCCGCACGCGCCGTGCTCGCCGTGGCCCCCAACAAGCGCGCCAAAGAGCAGAGCGCCCGTCTGCGCGATTACTTCCTCACGCAAGCCGCCGATGAGCCCCTTCGCGCCGCCTGGGCCGATTCCAAACGCCTGAAAGCCGAGATTGCCGATCTCAACGACGCCATCCCCACCTCCATGGTGATGGCGGAAATGCCGAAGCCGCGCGAAACGGCGATTCTGGGCCGAGGCGACTATCAGAACCGTGGCGAAATTGTCTCTCCCGGCGTCCCCGCCATGCTCCCGGCTTTGCCTGCGGGCGAACCCGCCAATCGCCTCACCCTGGCCAAATGGCTGGTCTCGGGCTCCCATCCGCTCACCGCCCGCGTCACCGTCAACCGCTATTGGCAGATGTATTTCGGCACCGGCCTTGTGAAAACCACCGAAGATTTCGGCTCCCAGGGTGAACAGCCCTCTAACCCCGAGCTCCTCGATTGGCTGGCCACCGAATTCGTTCGCACCGGCTGGGACGTCAAAGGCATGCAGAAGCTGCTGGTCATGTCCGCCGCCTACCGGCAATCCTCCCGCGTCACTCCGGAATTGCTGGAGCGCGACCCCGAAAACCGGCTCCTGGCGCGGGGCCCCCGCTTCCGCCTGCCCGCCGAAACCGTACGCGATAACGCTCTTGCCGTCAGCGGCCTGCTCAAAGAGCGCACGGGCGGCCCCAGCGTGTTCCCCTATCAGCCCACGGGCCTCTGGGAAGACACGGCTTTCGGCGATGTCTACTCCGCCCAGCACTACTCCCCCAGCCATGGAGACGACCTATACCGCCGCAGCATGTATACCTTCTGGAAGCGCACCAGCGGGCCCCCTTCGCTGATCACCTTCGATGCTCCCGACCGCGAAAAATGCACCGCCCGCCGCCTTCTCACCAACACTCCGCTCCAAGCTCTGGTGCTGCTGAACGACCCCACCTACGTCGAATCCGCCCGTTCCCTGGCCCAGCGCATGCTCCTCGAAGGCGGCACCGATACCGGCAAGCGCATCCGCTTCGGCTTCCGTCTGGCCACGGCGCGCATGCCATCCACCGATGAAGTACAAGTCCTGCGCGATCTCGAAGAAAAATCCGTTGCGGGTTTCCGTCACAATCCCGAACAGGCCTCGAAGCTTCTCCACGTGGGCGAATCGTCATTCAATACCAAGCTCGATCCTGTCGAACTCGCCGCCTGGACCACCGTCGCCAGCACCATCCTGAATCTCGACGAAACCATCACCAAGGAATAGCGCTATGTCCGAAGAACAAGACCCGTTACGATCCGCAAAATTATCTCTCACCCGCCGGCATTTCTTTGAGAGAGGCGCGGCCGGAATCGGTGGTGCGGCGCTCGCCTCCCTGCTGAATCCGGAACTGTTCGCCTCGACGGCGGAAGGCAAACCAACCGGCGGTCTGCCGGGCCTGCCGCACTTCCCGCCCACCGCCAAACGGGTAATCTATCTCCACCAATCCGGCGCGCCATCGCAAATCGATCTCTTCGATTACAAACCGAAACTCGATAAGCTCCACGGCTCTGAACTGCCTTCGTCCATCCGCAACGGTCAGCGAATCACCGGCATGACCTCCGGCCAGAGTTCTTTCCCCGTCGCCCGGTCCATCTATAAATTCAACCAATACGGCCAGAACGGCACCTATCTCAGCGAATTGATGCCGCATACCGGCGGCATACTCGACGACATTACACTGATCCGGACCGTCAATACCGACGCCATCAATCACGATCCAGCCATTACGTTCATCCAAACCGGCAGCCAGCAGCCCGGCCGACCCAGCATCGGCTCCTGGGTGAGTTACGGCCTCGGCAGCGAAAACGCGAACCTGCCCGCTTTCGTTGTTCTCATTTCCCAAGCCAGCGGCATGAATATCGATCAGCCGCTCTTCTCCCGCCTCTGGAGCAGTGGATTTCTGCCCTCCAATCACCAGGGTGTGAAATTCCGCTCCTCCGGCGATCCCGTGCTCTTCCTTTCAGACCCCGCCGGAATCGACAAAGCCACCCGCCGCAACATTCTCGATAGCGTCGCCAAACTCAATCACCTGGAAGCCGAAACCTATGGCGATCCCGAAATCGAAACGCGCATCGCTCAATACGAGATGGCGTATCGCATGCAAACCTCGGTGCCGGAATTGATGGATTTATCGAAGGAACCACAGCATGTCCTCGATATGTACGGCCCCGACGTTCGCAAGCCCGGCAGCTACGCCTCCTCCTGCCTGCTGGCGCGCCGCCTGGCGGAGCGCGGCGTTCGCTTTGTACAGATCTACAAGCGTGGCTGGGATCAGCACAGCGACCTTCCGCGCGATCTCGAACTCCAGGCGAAAGCGGTCGATCAGCCCTCCGCCGCTTTGGTGAAAGATTTAAAGCAGCGCGGCCTTTTAGACGACACTCTCGTACTCTGGGGCGGCGAATTCGGCAGAACCGTTTATTGCCAGGGCAAACTAACCGACACGAATTACGGCCGCGATCACCACCCGCGATGTTTCAGTGTGTGGGCTGCCGGCGGTGGTATTAAAAAGGGCCTGGTCGTGGGAGAAACAGACGATTTTTGTTACAACGTCGTCCGCGATCCCATTCACGTCCATGATTTACAAGCTACTCTCTTAAAATGCCTCGGTATCGATCATAAACGCTTGACTTATAAGTTTCAAGGCCGGCATTTCCGTCTAACCGATGTATCGGGCGATCCTGTTAATCAAATACTTGCTTAAGTTTCGAACGTAGTACTTTCCCGCACAAGAAAATTAACCCAATATTCACGATTTCACTCGCTTGGGTATATCTTTTCAATAGAAAGCTTATCGCTCACGTTTGAAACCATGGAAATTCAAAAGGTAATTGACTACCTGAATCAGCAACGCGCCATTATCGATGAAACCATCACTTGCCTGGAACGGCTAAGTGAAGGTGCTGCGCTCCCGCTAGAGTCCCGCGCGCCCGTGAAACGCCGCGGACGAAAATTCATGGATGCCGGGGATCGGCAGAAAGTATCTGAGCGTATGAAAGAATACTGGGCTTCCCGAAGAGTGGAAAAGGTTCGCCACGCCGGCAGCGCCGGGTAAGGGTGGACAAGTCGGCGCTACCTCACCAATCCGCGCCGCACCGCGCTCAGCACCAGTTCCGCCGCGCTGTGGACATCCAGCTTTTCCATTACTCTAATGCGATGCGTTTCCACGGTATGAACGCTCAAGCCCAGCATGTGCGCCAGTTCCTTATTACTTTTTCCTTCCGCCAGCAGTTGATAGATTTGCCGTTCGCGCGCGGTTAGTAATTCGTAGCGGTCGTCTACTTGTTTTCCATTCAGCCCTCTGGCGTAGCCTTCCAGTAATATTTTCGCAATTAGTGGGCTGAAGAAAGGCTGGCCTGAGTGCACCACGCGGACTGCCTGCAAAAGATCTTCTTCAATCGAATCTTTCAGAAGATAGCCTCGGGCACCGGCGCGTGTAGCTTTAATTACATAAGGCTCGTCGCTATACATGCTCAGAATAAGTACGGCGGTGTTGGCGGAAGAGCGTAATAATTGCCGTGTTGCTTCAATTCCATTCAACTCTTTCATGGCGATATCCATAATCGCCACGTCGGGCCGGAACTTAGACGCCTGCTCGATAGCTTCAATGCCCGATGACGCTTCGGCCACTACTTCGAAGTCCGGTGTTTGCATCAGAATATGGCGCAGGCCCTGGCGTAAAATTGTATGATCGTCTGCAAGAAGAATGCGTATGGGCATGTTTGGTCTCTGTGCCTATCCTACATGGCGGAAGCCTGTAAATGTGGGCATACGGGAAACTCTGTATATGGTCGAAAATGCGTTGACAGCCGCCCTGATTTTCAGCAAGCTACTAGCATAGATACCCGTGATTCAAACTCTTATAGCGGAACTGGAAGAGTCGCAGCGCCCCTTTCTCAACGGGGACAATCTGGTACGGGGAACTTACTTTGTGCTCGCACTGCTCCTGGTCTCAAGCGTCGCGCTGGCCACCCGTTTCCGTCAGGCTTCCCGGTGGCGCATGTCTCCGGAATACGCCGCCCTCGACGAGCGCGAAAAGCAATTGGCCGATATTCGCAAGTACGTAACTCAGGGTGTCACGTCCACCCGTGATTTCCTGGTCAACAATCACCTCAACAACGCGGAGATTTACGATCAGGAAGTCCGCCGCGCCAAAGCCAACACCACCAACGCCTTTATTGCTCTTCATCCCTGGCCCGCGCAGAATGCCACCATCTCCCAGATGGATCATGACCTGGCGGATTTCTGGGCCATGCTGGATCAGGACCGCTTTACCACCGTCAAAGAAAAAGCCGAGCAGGGCTTCGACTTTCTGCACATCAGGCTCTTCCCCGTCCGCAATCAGGTTTTTGCGACGCTTAAAACCCTCACCGACGCCGTCACGCAGGATCGTGCGGCCATCACCCTGCGCTTCGCCCAGGACCGCAACCGAGATCTCACCTACATCTTCATCGTCATGGGTGCCACCATCGTCATCAGCCTGATGATGGCTTCCGGCAATCAGAACTACCGGCGGCGCTTTCAGTTGGAAAGCCGCCGCAAACTGGCCGAAGTGGCCAAGGCGCGCGACAGCCTGGAGCAGCTTTCCGGCCGCCTGTTGAGAATTCAGGAAGACGAGCGCCGGAAAATTTCCCGCGAACTGCACGACGGAATCGGCCAGACACTCACCGCGTTGCGCATGGAAATTCACCAAGTGCATTTCGCCGCGAACGGTTCGCTCAGCGACGGCGAAGAGCGCTTGGTCCGCGCCCACAAACTGGCAGAAGAGGCCGTGCGCACCGTGAACGATATTTCACTCCTGCTTCGCCCTCCGTTACTGGACGATCTCGGCCTGCAACCCGCTGTCGAATGGCTGACCGATCAGTTCACGCGTCGCACCGCCATCCGCTGCCGCTTTGAGGCGCGCAATCTTCAGGAATATTTACAGGACGATCTGAAGACCTGCGTGTTTCGCG
>JBBROT010000239.1:0-5889 GCA_038229155.1 Bryobacterales bacterium
AAATATTCCGGGGATGTGAATATCCATTCCGGGCTGGGCCTGTTTTACTCCCCGTTTGGCCCCGGAATCGATATTCACATCACCCCGGAATCCGTATTCACATCACCCCGGAACTTTTATTCACATGCCCCGGAATCCGCAGTCACATGCTCAGGGTGGCCGCGCATTATCGATTGCTGAATGAACTTTGCCATTTCTCGCGCATCGTCCGGAGTGCGAACACGCTTTGCTTAGGCGTGAATTTGCTCGATTAGCCGGTCAAGCTCGCGATCATCGGTGCAACAGCCTTGTATCTTGCATTCGACGTGGTTACGCTCCGGCCTGAAACTCGTATCGCTATAAGCGGCTATTTCAACCCCGCGTACTTTTCAATTAGCTTCTTCAAACCGTACCGCTGAAAATGAATCGTCAACTTGGCGTCTTCGCCATCTCCCTCTCTACGCACGATGGTGCCGGTTCCATACTTCGGATGCTCCACGATAGTGCCTGTTCGCGGTGCGGATTTGGGTTTTGCGGGAGCGAACGCTGCGGGCAATTTGGGGCTCGATAACGGAGGCGGAATCCGAACCTGGGGAGGCGGGTGCATCGGCAACTGCTGTTGCGCATTTTGGGCGACCCGTGCCGCCGCGCTCGGTTGCACACCTTGCGTTGGGCGAAATGGCGGTGGCGCCGGCTTCGCCGCAACAGGCGGACGAGGCACACTCGCCGGCGACATCGCCACGCCGCGGTCCGAGAAAAACTGCGAAATATTTTCGAGCGAATTATAGGTCTTGCCCGTGAACAGATTCTTCTTCGCTCCGAAGCGCACGCCGTGACGCTCCGCGGTCAGGTCCACTTGCGGCCTGCTGTCTTCGTCTTCCGGGCCAAGGTTCACCACCAGTTCCGCGGGCACCTCGCGCAGGAAGCGGGAAGGCACGCTGCGCTCCTGTTCGCCGCCTCCAAACCTTCGGCGATACTTCGCCCATGTGATGTACAGGCGCTTTTCCGCGCGCGTCATGCCCACGTAGCAAAGCCGGCGCTCCTCTTCCATGGCAGCTTCGGAATTCACGCTGCGGCTGTGGGGAAATAAGCCGTCTTCCAGGCCAGCAAGAAACACAAACGGAAATTCCAGGCCCTTGGCATTGTGAAGCGTGAGCAGCGTCACTTGAGAATCGCTCTCCACCGAATCGGCCTGCGCCACCAGAGCCGCATGGTCCAGAAAATCCGCGACGGCTTCACCACGCTCCACCGCTTCGGCGGCGGCATTTGCCAGCTCATCCAGGTTCTCCAGACGGCCTTGTGCTTCCGGCGTATTCTCCTGCTCCAACATCTTGCGATAGCCGGTGCGCTCTTCAATGAGCTTGATCGTTTCGTTCAGCGGAAGGTACGTGGCCGCCTGCCGCAGATCTTCCATCAGATTGCGAAACGCCACCATGGCCGAATGCGCGCGCGTACCGAACTGGTTCTCTTCAATCATGCGGCCCAGCGCGTCATACGCACTCAACCCGTTCGTTTGCGCGAAGGCATCCAACTGGTCCACCGTGGTCTTGCCGATGCCGCGCGCGGGCGTGTTGATCACGCGCAGCAGCGCGATGGAATCGATGGGCGACATCGCAAGTTTCAAGTAACTCAGAATATCTTTCACTTCCGCGCGCTGATAGTAACTGAACCCGCCGACGACCAGATACTTGCGCCCGTAGCGCCGCAGCGCCTCTTCAATCTGCCGCGATTGCGAATTGGTGCGGTACAGAACCGCTACCCGCGCCTCCGGCTCTTCGCGCAGCAGCTTCTGGATGGTATCGGCAATGAACAACGCTTCGTTCTCCGCGTCGTACCCGCCATACAGGCCGATCATTTCGCCCGCGCCCGCCGCGGTCCAAAGCCACTTGCCCTTGCGCTCTTTATTGTTTGCCACAAGCGCGCTGGCGGCTTCCAGAATGTTCTTCGTGGACCGGTAATTCTGTTCGAGGCGAATCACCTGCGCTTTCGGATAATCCTTTTCGAAATCCAGAATGTTGTGGATGTCCGCGCCACGCCAACTGTAAATGGACTGGTCCTCATCGCCCACCACGCACACGTTGTCATGCGCGCGGCTCAGCAGCCTCATCAATTCATATTGCGTGCGGTTCGTATCCTGATACTCATCGATCATCAGGTAACTCAGACGCCGGTTCCAGGCATCGCGCGTATCCGCATCGTGATAGAGCAGCCTGACTGTTTCGAGCAACAGATCGTCGAAATCCATCGCGTTTGCCTGCCGCAGGCCTTTCTCGTATTCTTCGAAGAGCACCGCAATCCGGGTCATCTTCGGATCTGTAGATTCGCTTTGCAACTCTACCGGCGTCTTCTTTTCGTTCTTCGCTTTACTAATCACCGACATCGTCGCGCGATACGGCAATTGCTTTTCATCCAGGCCCAGCCGCTTATAAGCCGCCTTGATGATGGCAAGCTGATCGTCATCATCATAGATGGAAAAGTTGCGATTGAAGCCGGGGCGGATTTGCGCGAGCGGATCGCCATCGCGTCTTAAGAGCCGCACGCAAAACGAGTGAAACGTAGCCAGGTTCGGACCGCGCCCGATCTCGATTCCTTCCAGCAAAGATTGCACGCGTGACCGCATCTCCGCAGCCGCCTTGTTGGTGAACGTAACAGCCAGAATCGCGGAGGGCGGCACTCGCTTCGCCGCAATTAGATGGGCAATCCGGTGAGTGATGACACGGGTCTTACCGGAACCGGCACCGGCTAAAATCAGCATCGGCCCTTCAGTCAGCGCAACGGCGTCATGCTGCTGCGGGTTCAGGCCTTTCAGGAAATCCATGATGTGGGGTGGAAGCTCAATTTTAACATCCCCACTTTGCGCGTTTGGCGCGGGCTTTTTCCGGCCCGCGCCTCCGTTGCGCCCCGGCTGTCCAGTTCGATCACCGCTTGCTTGAAGCAACGATGTCGAGCGGTTTCGATGACGTCCGGGCCTCCATCAGCGCCTTCTCACGCACCGATTTCGGCAGCAACCACCCCTTTCTGGAGTCGGTCATTTTGGCGAAGAAGTACTGGTCGCCGTACCGGTGGAACGTCAACGTGACTTTGCCGGATAAGTTCCCCGGTTCATCGCCGCTCGTGATGATGTTCGCGGAGTTGCGGCCCACGCCCTGAAACTGTAGGACGTGCGCAACCGGCTCGGTAACGCGATATTCGCCCGCCGCGAGAGTCTTCGATCCAACGGTAAAGCCGAACGGGATGGTGAAAATGGTGGGCCCCTGGGCCATGAGGCCAAGAGGCGTAAGTGTTGCGATCAGGCTGGAAAGTGCCAGAACGCGAATGGTCGCTGTAGTCATTGTGGTGCTCCTTGTTGATTGCCGGCTTTACAATCTGCCGGGCTTACAACTTGGGAAGCGCAGTTTTCACAAAAAGTCCGCCAACCGTGAACGCCGGTCAATTGCGGAGCTTGATTTCAGGCTGAATAAATTTGCGTTTCGAGTGATTCATGTTAGGATCTAGCCACCAAAGGAGCGGACCTGTTATGGAGCCCACTGACCCAGACGTCACGCAGCTATTGCGTGAATGGGCCTCCGGTAGCCGCAAGGCTGAAAGCGAATTGTTCACGCTGGTCATGCCTGACCTGCGTCGTTTGGCCGGTCACTTCATGAGAGGGGAGCGCCAAGGGCACTCTCTGCAGCCCACCGAACTGGTCAATCAGATCTACGTGCGCCTGGTTGCCGCGCGAAACCAGGATTGGCAGAACCGGAAACATTTCTTCGCAATCGCCGCCCGAGTGATGCGCCGGTACCTGGTGGATCATGCGCGCGGCCGGCCCGGTGTGCGGTTCACCGCGCTTGGTGTGGACGATCTGCTGCCCGCGATGACGAATGGGCTCGATCTGGCTGTTACCGTCGATAGTCTGCTGGACCGATTGGCTGCGGTTCATCCCGAATGGTGCCAGATTGTGGAAGTGAAATACTTTCTGGGGCTCACTGACGAGGAAGCCGCGGAGGGTCTGGGCGTAGCGCTCCGCACGGTGCAGCGCGGCTGGCGCGATGCCCGCCAGTGGCTGTTCGAACGCATCGAAGCGGGAAGTGCTTTGCGAGCTTCCCCCTAGAGGGCCGTGGCCATGCAGGACGATGATCTCGTCATGGGTTTGGTTGAAGAGGTGCTCGACCAACCCTCAGAAGATCGCGAACGATACGCCCGCATAGCCTGCGACGGTGACGATCCTTTATTTCAGAAAGTATGGCACTACGTGACGTGGGACGAGCGCATGAAGAGCTTCCTCTTGGACCCCGTCTGCCGCCTGCCCGTTGACGAGCCCACGCTCGAATCCGGACAGATACTCGAACACCGGTTCCGGATTGTTCGCAAGGTTGCCGCGGGAGGAATGGGCGTTGTCTATGAAGCCTGGGATGAAAAGCTGGATCGGCGCATCGCGATCAAATGCGCCAAGGCCGGCTTCCATGCGCGGCTTTCTCCGGAAGTGCGGCACGCCAGCGAAATCAATCATCCGAATGTCTGCAAGACATGGGACATCCACACGGCATCCGCCGCTTCGGGCGATTTCGATTTTCTGACGATGGAATTCATCGAAGGCCAAACGCTGGCGGAACGGTTGCGCGAAGGCGCTCTTCTGGATAAGGAAGCGCGCGGCATTGCCAACCAGCTTTGCGCCGGCCTTGCTGAAGCTCATCGGCGGCAAGTGATTCACGGAGACCTGAAGAGCAGCAATATCCTGCTTGCCCCCGTGCCTGATGGTACGCGCGTCGTGATCACGGATTTCGGCCTCGCGCGCTTCTGGATGCCGCAGGACCCCGCGTCCGCTACGGGCGAGCCGGGCGGAACGCTGGACTACATGGCGCCCGAGTTGTTGCAGCGCGGCACGCCCTCCATTGCTTCCGACATCTATGCGCTGGGGGTGATCCTGCATGAAATCGCGGTGGGGCACACTCCGTTCGCCGACACCGCATCGATAGAAGAACGGCTGACTCGCCGACCCGCGTTATTGAACCATCCCTGGGCCCATACCATTGCGCGATGCCTCGAGCCGGAGCCGGCCCAACGCTGGACCGGTGTTCCCGAAGTTGCCAAAGCTCTGGTTCCGTTCCCGCGGCTTCGCGTGTCTCTGATTGCGGCCGTCGTTCTATTGCTCATCACGGGGGGCACTTTCTTGTATCGCAGGAACGCCGCGCCTCCTCCCGCGGTTCGCCTGGCGATATTGCCTTTCACGGCCAACACCGAGAGCAAGTCTCTGAGCGACGGTCTTCTGCAAGATACGGCCGACCGGCTGCGCCGCATCAACGATGGCGGCGAAAAACTCACCGTAATTCCCGCTCGCGATGCGCTCCGCAACAAAGTGAACGCGCCGGAAAAGGCCGCCGCTCTGCTAGGGGCCACCCACACGCTCAGCGGCACGGTGACCAATGCCAACCACCTTATTTCGATCCACGCCGTACTCACCGACGCGCGATCGCGCCTTCCGCTGAAGGAGTGGGACGCCGAATATGAGCCGGGCGAACTGGGCAGACTTCCCGTCGCGCTCGCGGGCATCGTCACCGGAACCTTGCGCTTGCCGCCTGTTGCCTATACCGCATCGGTCAACCCCAGAGCCTATCCCGATTTCACTCAGGGGCTAGGTTCTCTGCAGTTGGACAGAGTGGATGCCGCCTTACCGTTCCTCATGCGCGCCGTTACTCTCGATCCCTCTTCTCCCCTCACCCACGCTCGCCTTGCGGAGGCGCAAGCGCGCAAGTACAGGCTCAGCCATAACGCTCAATGGCTAACCGAGGCCGATAAATCGCTCAAAGAGGCCCAGCAACTCAATCCGGATTTAGCGCTGGTTTGGATTGTATCCGGTAGAATTAAGGAATTTCAAGGGCTGTACGAAGCCGCCGATTCCGATTTCAAGCGGGCTCTTGAAATCGATCC
>JBBROT010000240.1:0-5886 GCA_038229155.1 Bryobacterales bacterium
CTCCCACCAGCCCGGCATTCCCCACGTATCCCAATATCCTGGCTACGGCGCCTCCCGTCACCATCGCCCCGAACCTCTTCGTCGTGCAGCCCGATTTCGTCAGCCCCCTGACCCAACAGTACAGCCTGAATTTGGAAATGGCCGTCACGCGCGATATGTCTGTGGTGCTCGGCTACCTCGGCGTCCGCGGCGAGCACCTCTCGCGCACCCGCGATACCAACCTGCTGCCCGAAGTGGCCACCCCGGCAACGAACGCGGATGGCACCGCGATCACCTTCTACCGGCACCCCGGCGCGAACGGCGTTCCCACGCGCCCCAACCCCGCCTTTGGCCGCATCAGCATCTTCGATAGCGGTGCCGATTCCAGCTATAACGGCGGCTTTATCCAGCTCGTTAAGCGCTATGCTCACCGGTATCAGTTCCTTACTTCCTACACCTTCTCGAAGGTGCTCGATACCGTGCCCGACGGCACCGCTGTTGTGGTCGGCGCGGACGATTCCAAACAGGCCCAGGACAGCCTCCAACCCAACAACGACCGTGGCCCCGGCTCCGCCGATATCCGCCACCGCTTCGTGTTCTCCACAGTTTGGGACGTCAACTACTGGGACGGTTCTTCCAACCTGTTCGCCAAATATGTTCTCGGCGGATGGCAGGTTGCCGCCATCGCGCAGGTTCAGTCCGGAAGACGGTTCAACGCGCTGGTCAGCGGCGATCCGAACAACGATCAGAATACGGCTAACGACCGCGTGCCCGGCCTGGGTCGCAACACCATCGAAGGTCCCTCGCTCCAAACAGTGGACCTCCGCATCTCGCGCGACATTCCGCTCTACCGCGAACGCGTTCGCCTGAGGCTCATCGGCGAAGCGTTCAATCTCACCAATCGCGCCAACTTCAACGGCCTTCAAAACACCAGGGCCGCTTTCAACAGCACCACGCGCGTCTACACGCCGCGAACGGATTTCCTCAGGCCGCTCAACACCTTAGACCCAAGGATCCTCCAGCTAGCCGTGAAGATTATTTTCTAGCTTGTTTCCACTCGGACCGGGTGATCAATCCATCCACCCCAATCGCCCGGTCCACAGCCAGCACCCCATCCAGATGATCCATCTCATGCTGAAATAATTCAGCCAGAGCGCCCTCCGCTTTCATCGTCCTTTCCGCACCCGCTTCATCCCGATACGTCATCGTCACCCGCCGCGCCCTCTCCAGCCACACCAGCAAGTCAGGAAATGAGAACCAGTCATCCCACAACCGGAACCGCTCTTCACTCGCGCCCACAATCACCGGGTTCACCATCGAAATTTCGCGGCTTTCAAACTCGACATAAATCACGCGCTCCAAAACTCCAATCTGCACCGCGCTGATACCGCGCCCAAAGCCATGCGTCCGCTGAAATTCATGCAGCGTGTCGCGCAAATCCGCAAGCGTCGTGCCTGCCTCCGCCACTTCACGCGACCGTTCGCGCAACACCGGGTCGCCCAACTGCCGTATTCGCTGAATTGCCATGGGGCCGCTGTGCTATGTTCACCTATTCATGCGCATCACCGCAAAGGCGCCCTGCCGCGTCGATCTGGCCGGAGGCACCCTCGATATCTGGCCTCTCTACCTCTTCCACCAAGCCTCCGTCACCGTCAACTTTGCGGTCGATCTCCACACCACCGCGGTACTCGAAACTCGCGATGACCCGCGCATCGTCCTCCGCTCCGCCGATTTGAAACGCGAAGAGCAGTTCGATTCCTTAGACCACCTCCGCGCCGCCAAAAAGTACAAGCTGCCGCTCCTCGCCTGGGTGGTTCGTCAATTCGCGCCCACCACCGGCTTCGAGCTTTCCACCGATTCCGAAGCACCCGCCGGCGCGGGCATCTCCGGCTCCTCAGCCTTGATCATCGCCATCTCGTCCGCGCTCAACAAGCTCACGCACGCCGGCCACAACATCGAAAAACTCCGGGAGATCGCGCAGAACATTGAAGCCCAGATCATCCGCGTCCCCACCGGTTCGCAGGATTATTACCCGGCCATGTATGGCGGGGTTTCCGCTCTCGAACTCTCCTGCTCGGGTATCGCGCGCAAAGCCATTCCAGTCTGTCCTGAAGACCTGAACAGTCGCTTCGTGCTTGCTTACACCGGCCTCCCGCGCAACTCCGGCATCAACAATTGGGAAGTCATGAAAGCCCACATCAATGGCGATCGCCGCGTGCACCGCAACTTTGAACGCATCGCCGAAATCGCGAACGGCATGCGGCACTCTCTTGAAGCTTCGAACTGGCATGACGCCGCGCGCCTGCTTCGCGAAGAATGGAACTTCCGCCGCAAGAACGCGCCCGGCATTTCCACGCCGTTCATCGATCGCCTGATTACCACCGCTCGCCGCTCCGGAGCCGAAGCCGCCAAGGTCTGCGGAGCCGGTGGCGGAGGCTGTGTCTTCTTCCTGGTGCCCCCGGATGCGAAACAAGAGGTGGCCGCCGTTATCGCAAAACAAGGCGCAACGGTGTTAAACGCCGCTCTCGCGCCGCGCGGCGTCAGGCTAACCTGAATTAAAAGCTGAGTTCCCAAGTAAGCCATGCCCCGTAGTCCAGCCAGAGCCGCCATCCAGTCCGGAGTCTTCCTTCTGCTGTACCTGGTGCTGGTCTATGTCTGCATCGGCCTGTTCCAGTGGGCCTTCGGATATTTCGCGGGCCTCACCGTGGGCCAATTGGTGGCCACCTCCGCTGCCACCGCGCTCACCATGAGCATCTTCGCCGGCCTCCCCCTTCCCGCCATCGGCTTGCGTTGGAGCAGTGCCTCCGCGCGCAACGCCCTGGCCGGTTTCGGCGGCGGAGCCGGTTCCGCTCTCCTGGTCGTGGGCTTCTCACTCGCCATGCATTGGGCCCATTTCGAACGCAGTTCCGGCTCCGGTGCCAACTGGCGAACCGCCATATTCTTCCCGTTCCTCATCCTCGCCGGAGCGCTCGCAGAAGAGATCCTGTTCCACGGCTTTGCGTTCCAAACTCTCTTCCGCGAAGTGGGTTCCTGGGCCACCATCCTGCCCGTGGGTCTGCTCTTCGGCCTGCTTCATAATGAGAATCCCAACCACACCACGCTCAGTTTGGTGAACACCGCCGGCTTCGGCATCCTCTTCGGCATCGCCTTCATGCGCAGTCACGACCTCTGGCTACCCGCCGGTCTCCACTTTGGCTGGAACGTCGTGCTCCCGCTCGTCGGTGCCGATCTAAGCGGGCTTACAATAGAGCCAACAGGCGTCACACTCGTATGGACAGCATCGCAACTCATCAGCGGCGGCAAATACGGCCCGGAAGCCAGCCTGCTCAGCACGGCGATTCTCTTTGTACTGCTCTTCTACATCCTCAAAATTCCCGTTACCAGGCAGCAGGCGCCATTGCTCTTGCTTGTCTCCTCGCCAGCGCCGCCGCTCTCCCCGCCAGAGCAGCCGGAAGCGAACTCACTCCCGAAGACCGCGTGGAGCTCATCCGCGGACTCTCCTCCGAATACGCCACTGTAAAAGAATTCCTCCCGCGATCCAAAAAGCCTCTGCCCATTCAGGCCGATGGCAGCTATAGCAAACAGGAGTGGGCCAATATCGGCCAGACAATGGGACCCGCCGCGCGCGTCGGCGACCTCGTTCAGGTCACGCGCGTCACGCTCGAACGCGAAAGCATCCTCATCGAAATCAATGGCGGCCTGAAACGCGGCGGCAAGTGGACCGATCACATCCAAATCGGCATAGGCGGCGGCAACACCAGCCCCGTCTCGCGCTCCGGCGGTGATACTAACGCAGCGGCCGGCACCAACCTCATCATCGAATTTCACCGCCCGCTCACCGCCATGAAAGCTTCGGATGTGAAGGCCATCCTCGCTCCTCTGCTCGATTTCGAAAAGCGCTCCGCCACTGAGCTCTACACCGCCAGCCTCTCGCCCGCCGTGCAGAAAGCCATCAAAGAAAAGCGCGCCGAAAAAGGCATGGACCGCGATCAGGTAGTGCTCGCGCTCGGCCGGCCCGAACGCAAGGTGCGCGAGACCAAAGAAGGCGCGGAACTTGAAGACTGGATCTTCGGCCAACCCCCCGGTCGAATCCTCTTCGTCACGTTTGAAAACAGCAAGGTAGTGAAAGTCAAAGAAAGCTACGCAGGCCTGGGCACCGAGGTTTCCGCTCCGCTCCAAACCCCGCATTAGCATGACAGCGTCTCGACGCCTGCTCCAACACTTTCTCGCCGCCCTCGCCTATCGCACGCAGAAAGCATTGCAGAGTGCTCCGCCAGAGTTCTTCACGTTCTCAGCCGGCTCCTTCGCACGCACGCCCCACGAACTGCTGCGTCACATGACAAGCGTAATCGGGTATGCAAGAACTCAACTGCGCGGCGGAACATTTTCGCCGGTACTGCTGCCCACCATGCATCAGGAGATCGAGCGCTTTCACGCCACGCTCGCCCAGCTTCGTGATGACTTTGCCGATTCTTCACTCACCGCGCAAATCACGGACGAACAGTTTCTGCAAGGGCCCTTATCGGATGCCATGACCCACGCCGGGCAGCTTGCCATGCTGCGCCGCTTGGCCGGTACACCGGTCGCTCCCGAAAACTTCATATTTGCCGAAGTGAACGCGTCGAACGTGAGCCCGAAGCAGGCCGAACCTCGCGCTCCCGACCCCGGCTGGAGCCCAGACAGCCCACCTCACGGGCCAGGCTTCTGATTAGCGCTCTTTCCACCGGTATGCCGCCAGCGAATTTCTCCAGAAGAATTTCTCCGCGGCGGCTTCGCTCTTGCCATTCATATAAGCCTTCACCAGCCCCACGCTCTCGCCCAAAGGCACGTGCATATCCCAGTTCGGCCAGTCGCTCCCGAACATCAACCGGTCCTCACCGAACAGCTCCCAAAAGCGGTCCAGCATAGGCCGGTAGCGCTTCACATCGTCACCCTGCTTCTGAACCACTTCCGATACCTTCAAATAAATTTGCGGCCGCTTCGCAATCTCTCGCAGCACCGCATCGTCCTTCAAGTGTTCGATTGCATTCGGCAAGTGATCGATCACGATGCGCAAATCCGGCACTCCGTCCGAGAGCAGCACCACGGCCTCCAGCAACTCCTCATCCTGGTTCGCGGTATCCAGACTCAAGCCGGCTTGCGCCAGATGTTTCGCGCCGTCCACAAACGCGTGCGTCTCAACGGCCCGCCGCAAACTGCGTCCCCATAAATTCCCATACCGGATCCCGCGAAACAACGGGTTCTTCGCATACCGGTCCAGATACTCGCGAAACTCCGGCTTCTCCGGTTCCAGATTCCCAATCGCGCCCAGCATGAACTTATCGGTGCCGCACGCCTCCAGCAGCCAGAGGTTGTCTTCCACCCAAGGGCTGGCCTCCACGGCAATCGCGCCTGTCACTCCCAGCGGCTCAGCCAGTTCGCGGTACCGCTTCGGCAGAGCGGGCTTCCACAGCACCGCGTTATCGCGGCTCGGATAAGGAACGCCTTGCGGACGCGTGGTGTCGAACAAATGAATATGCGTGTCGATGATTTTCATAGCCTGGAATCGAATAGTATTTCATTGAACGAATGAATCCACTTCTCGGCGTCTGCTTTCACTGGCTCGGCGGTTTGGCATCCGGCAGTTTTTATGTTCCTTATCGCGGCGTCAAAGGGTGGGCGTGGGAAACCTACTGGCTCGCGGGAGGCGTCTTTAGCTGGATCATAGCGCCATGGCTGCTTGCCGGGCTCATGACGAACAACCTGCTCGGCACTCTTAGCCAGGCACCCGCGTCCAGCCTCACTTGGTGCTTCATCTTCGGCATTCTCTGGGGTCTTGGCGGCCTTACCTTCGGCCTCACCATGCGCTATCTCGGCATGTCGCTCGGCATGGCCGTCGTGCTCGGTTTCTGCGCCGCGTTCGGCACC
>JBBROT010000241.1:0-5881 GCA_038229155.1 Bryobacterales bacterium
GTTGAGCGGTGACGCAAACGCGCACTTGAAAAATTTCCGGCTCTTGCCGAAGCCTGAGCAGAACCGGGCAAAGCTTGATCGCTTCCGGCCGCGTGCCAAAAACGAAAAGCGTTTTTATCATAAAGAAATACGGCCAGAGACTGCGAATAGCCGCTTTGGCGAACTAACGATGCCGGAAAGTGATGCGGCCCTTGGTGAGATCGTAGGGGGAAAGCTCCATGGTCACGCGGTCGCCGGCCAACACACGGATGCGGTTGCGGCGCAAGCGGCCGGCCAAGTGCGCCAGGACCACGCGCTCATGTTCCAACTGCACGCTGAACAGCCCGCTGGGAAACTTTTCAAGTACCGTGCCGGTCACTTCAATGCTGTCTTCTTTACTCAAATCCAATTCCTTTTCAATGCCTGTTTCATAAATTAAAAATGCCGGTTCGCGGACACATTCTCTTGTGCCCGCCCGCCGGCCAAAACCGTTTTACGCCATCGTTACGCCATCGTGACGTTCGACGCCTGCAAGCCCTTCGGGCCCTTAGTTACTTCGAATTCCACGCGAGCGCCTTCATCCAGGCTGCGGTAGCCGGAAGATTCAATCGCCGAGAAGTGCACGAACACATCCTCTCCGCTTTCCCGCTGAATAAATCCGAATCCCTTTGACGCGTTAAACCACTTGACTGTACCTTTCTCTCTCATGACTCTCTTCCTTGTCGAACGAATTGCACCTGCTTGCCGATTCCTGAGCCACTCAAGCTAAAATACAAAAAGCCCGATGGAGCCGTACGCAACTTCGCGTTTCTGCTCACCGAGCCCTCTCGATTTCCAACCCTTTTCTGGAACAGATACCGTAAGACGATCAAACTATGCGTTTCCAGTATACCCTGACGGGGCCGTACAGTAGTTGTGGTGCCCTTCCGGTTATGGCTGCTGCGGTTGCCGTTCGTGGCGCACAGGCCTGTTGAGTTCCCGGCCGCGTTCGCCGCAAATATCTTTCGCGGCGCTTTAGGAACGCGTCTGCCGCGGAAGCTTTTCGCGCCAATGGGGGCGTCGGACGGCCCGAGCGGACTGGCGGAGCCGCCGCGTCCCTTTGTCCTGCGGGCGCGCAATCTGGACGGGCTCACTCTTGCGGAAGGCGACACTTTCTCACTGCAACTGAATCTCTTCGCGCCCTTTGCGGACCGCATTATCGAAGCTTTTGAGCAGGCGCATCCGTTCCATGGGGACGTCCGGCTCTCTGGCGCACCCTCGCAGACGGAGTTAGCTCTGTGCCTGACAGCCGCTGACGAGCAGCGCGACAATGCCCGCGTGAATTTCCTGACACCTACGGAGTTGAAGCACGAAGACGCTCTGGCACCAGTACCCTATTTCCCCATCCTATTCGCGCGCGCCGCTTCCCGCTTGCGCACGCTGGCTTCTCTCTATGGTGAGCCGATGGACATGGATTTCGAAAGGCTCGCAGAGCAGGCCAGCCGCATCGAATTAGCGGAACACTCCCTGGCTCACGAGTTTGCACAACGGGTTTCCACTCGCACGGGCCAGACACACCCTCTGGGCGGCTTCACGGGCCACGCAAATTACCAGGGCGATCTTCGCGAACTGCTGCCGTTTCTCTTCGCCGCACAATACACAGGCGTGGGCCGGCAAACGGTTTGGGGTAAAGGCGAAATTCAGGTGGACTGAACTTTTTGGACTAAGCGCGTGGCGCTTTCGGCACTACTTTCATTGCCTTTTCATCCCAATACAAAACGCGGCCTTCGCGATAACTCTGGACGGCCATGCTGATGGTCACCTGCGCGTGCAGCGCGGTATCCACGTCCAGCACCGGCTTCTGCCGGCTCCTCATGCAATCGAGAAAATTGCCCACGTGGGCTTGCATGGCATCTTTCGGATCCACCGGAATGGTGATCTTCTCGACGCCGAATTTGGCCTTGTACTCCGCCGTCGCCACACCCTTTTCAGGGATCACCGTGATGTGGTCCGTACGGCCTTCGAACTTGCCATCGTCCACCATGATCACCGTACCGGCATGACCGCGAATCAGCCCCGGAATGTGCTCGGAGTTGGCCATGCTGGAACTCAGAATCAGGCTGTGCCCCTTGGGATAGTCCGCCATCAGGTTGAAGGTATCGGGCACCTCGCGCTCATCTTTGAAAACGTAGATGCCGCCGAACGCGGACACGCGATATGGAAACTGCGGCTCGCTCCAGCAGATGTTCAGCGGTGCCACCACGTGGAAAAACAGATCGGTCGCGATACCGCCTGAATAATCCCAATACTTACGGAAGCGGAAGTAGCGGTCCGCATCGAACGGGCGCTTCGGCGCGGGGCCCAGCCAGGTTTTCCAATCGATATAGTTTTCGCCTTTGCCGTCCGGACCCGCGCCGGCATCGATGGGCCAACCCGGACCGTTCCACTCGCCCGCGATTGAATTGCGATGGTACGAACCCTGGCTGGTGAGCATCTGGCCAATCATGCCGTCGGCAATGGCCTTCTTTGCTTTATGCCATTGATCGGCGGACGTGGTCTGGCTGCCCACTTGAAGCACGCGCTTGGTCTCCCGCACCGTCGCGGAAAGCTGCTTCGCCTCTTCAATGGTGTGGGTCATGGGCTTCTCGCAATAGACGTCCTTGCCGGCGTCCATCGCTTCCAGTGCAATTTTTGCGTGCCAGTGATCCGGCGTGGCAATCACAATCGCATCCACATCTTTGCGGGCGATTACTTCGCGATAATCCAGGTAGCCGTCGCATTTGTAGAGGTCGGCGGCGCTCTTCTTGCGCTTCTCATAGACATCGCAGACGGCGACAATTTTGCAGGCGTCATCGTGCTCTTGCCCATATTTGGTGAACTGGCGAGAAAGGTAACTACCGCGGCCGCCTTGACCCACCATGCCGAGATTGATTTTGTCATTCGCGCCTAGCACGCGGCCCGAACTCTTGCCACTTGCCTTGCCGGAAGCTTTGGCCAACAACTCCCGTCCCACTCCCAGCGCCGCTGCCGATACCAGAAAGTCTCTACGGTCCATGCGGGAATTATATGCTCTTCGGCGAACGAATTGCTTCTAAAAACGGTATGGAGGCTCAGCAATGAAGAATCAACTACTTACGACCATTACGCTGACCAGCGTGCTGCTGACCGGAGCATGCGCAACAAAAAAGTATGTCTCGAAGACCACGGATCCGATCAAAGACCGTGTGGGACAGGTAGCTGCCCAGAGCGATAAGCAAGGGCAGGAACTTTCTACGCAGGGCGGCACCATACAAAAGCAGGGTGCCGATCTGGAACGCAACCAAACGGAAATTAACGCCAACAAAGAACGCGCCATGGCGGCCGATGCGCGCGCGACCGATGCCCTCAAGAAGGGCGATGATGCTCTTAGAAAAGGAGATGAAAATACTCGCGATCTAAGCGAACTGCGCCAGACTGTTGCCAACCTGGACGATTACAAACCAGCGGGGACCGCGGTGCTGCCCTTCGGGTTCGGCAAAGATGCTTTGACTTCGCAGGCCAAGCAAGAGCTTGACAAACTGGTTTCCGATAAGAAGACGGCGAAGCGCTTCTTCATTGCCGTGGAAGGCTTCACCGATCAGGTGGGTTCCAGCAATTACAATGACGCGCTAAGCAGACGCCGTGCGGATCGCGTTGTGCAATACCTGGTAGCCAAACACGATATTCCGATTTTCCGCATCCATGAAATCGGATTGGGTAAGGAAAAGCCGGCGGAGCAGGGCAGGAGCCGCGCCGCTAACGCCAAAAACCGCCGCGTGGAAGTAACTTTCTATTCGGCCGACCCCACCGCCACAGCCATGAACCGGTAAGCCCCAGCAAACTTTTCGCGAAGGCACCTGCTCCGCCAAGTGCCTCGCGAATTACCTCTGAAGCGCTTCCGCGGCAACCCACTCCAAACGTAGATCGGTCGATACCTCATCCAACATTTCCTCGGTAGCCACCTTTTTCTCCATTGCAAAAGCTGTCAGCAGCAGGTTCTCGCACACCGAATTGATCAATCGCGGAATGCCCTGCGTGCGCGTCGCAATTTCATTCATCAAAGCTATCGGGAACACAGTCTGGTTGGGCAATCCCGCGTGGGCCATTCTGCTCTCGATATAGCGGCCGGTCTCCACCGCGTCGAAAGGATGGAGGGTGCACCGAAGCGCAATGCGCTGCTTCAATTGCCGGTAACGAGGGGCATCCAGCTTCAGATCTAGTTCGGGCTGACCCGCGATAATCACCTGTATCAGCTTGCCCCGCCGATTCTCCAGATTGCCCAACAGCCGGATTTCCTCCAGAACATTCCACTCCAGATTGTGGGCCTCATCGACAATAAGCACAGTGGTCCGGCCCTCATTCGCTCTCTGCAGCAGCATGTCGTTCAGACCGAATAGAACGGCTGTCTTGTTACGTTCGCCGGGGAGATCGAAATCCCACGCGATCATTTCGAAAAACTGCTCCGGCGTCAGTTGGCTGTTGAAGAGAAATGCAAAAGGAATCTGCTGCTCGTCCAAAAAATCACGCAGGCACTCCAGCATGGTGGTCTTACCCGTTCCCACCTCACCAGTCAGAGCGATAAAGCCTTTGCGGCTCTGCACGCCATAAATCAGGTTCGCCAGCGCTTCTTCATGCTGCACGCTCCGATAGAGAAATTTCGGGTCCGGGCTCAGGTTGAAAGGGTTCAGCGTCAGGCCAAAAAATGCTTTATACAAAAGATCCCTCCGGGGATGCCAGCGGATTTGCCACTGGCGTTCCGCGCTCTTTCACTCCGGCGCGAAAGCGATCGACTGCCCTCTTTAAACTAGCAATCGCACTGCCCCTTGGCTTGTATTCCATGGCAATTGTGTGGCTATACCCTGATTTCTGTATAGTCCGATAGACCTCTGTGAAATCGATGGAGCCTGTGCCCGGCTCGACGCGTCCAGGCGCATCGGCGATCGTCACCACCGATGTATATTCCAGCGCGTCACGAAGCGCGTTCAGCACGTTGCCGCCCTGAGCGTGTTCGCCGTAGAGATCGAACAGCAGCCTCACACTCGGGTTGTCCACTTCTTTGACCAGCTTCAAGCCTTCCGCGCTGTTCAATGGTTGAACCAGCAGAGTGAGGTTTGCGGCAGCCGCCAAAGCCCCAGCCTGCTTAGTGCCCTCCAGAAGACTTGCATACTGCTCTTCGCGCGGAGCTGCAGGCTTCTGTCTATCGCTTGCCGCAATCAGATACGGCGTTTCCAGTTTGTTAGCCGTCGCAATCGCGCGCCGCAATGCGGCCAGAAAACCTTCACGCTCGGCGGGATTCACCAGAGACGCAGCGCTCGCATCCGGATTGGCCAGCAGCGTTTCCGCCACCATGCCGAAGCTCTCCATGTAGCGCTTCGCGCGCCAGAGAGCCGCGTCGTCCCAGCGCGTGTATTCGTCCCGCAGCCCTACGTTCTGCAGACCCGCTTGCGCCGCCGCCAGCACTTTCCCTTCAAAGCTTCCATCCAGCGTCCACAGCATTACCGCGCTTGTGATTTTTGCCTTCGCCGGCGCGGGCATAGGCGGGGCCTGCACTTGAGCATGTGCCAATGCCGCGGCACTCATCGCCAAAAACACCCGCCGGTCCATCGTCACAGCCCTGATTCTACAATGGAGGTTTAGAGCATGGCACTGCGCCCTCATACCAAGCCCGCTTCCGGTCAACTCCGCTACACCACCCCGCACGGAATTACCGTCACGCGCACCGCCTCCGTCACCTCATACCGGCGCGGCCTGAAATCTTTGCTCGTCGAACTCGATACGCATCGCGGCGTATATCTGTCGTCCGGATACGAATACCCAGGCCGCTACTCCCGCTGGGATTTTGCTTCCACGCGTCCCCCGCTGGAGCTGGTCTCCAAAGCGAAAGAAGTAACCTTCCGGCCATTGA
>JBBROT010000242.1:0-5880 GCA_038229155.1 Bryobacterales bacterium
AAAGAAGAGAAGAAGCAGGTGGAAGGGGAAAAGGTGACGGCGCGCGAACGCACCGCGACCGATCGAGCGGCGCTCCAGCAACTGATGGCAGAGCGCAGCGCATTGACCGCTCAGATTCCGCCGGCGGTCCTGACGAACTACGAGCGCATTCGCAAAGGGCGCGGCGGCGTGGCTATTGCGGAAGCGGTGGATAGCCGCTGCTCAAAATGCCGCATCACGCTACGCCCGCAATTTCTTCAGGAGCTGAAGAAGGGTGAAAAGATCATGACGTGCGAAAGCTGCCAGCGCATTCTGTATTACAACGCTCCGCAAAGTTTCGAAGAGTTCGCGAGCGCGCGCTAGCAGCCGACCGGCACAATCTTCAGCTTAAGCTACAGCCGGGGTGGCCGCAGTCGCAGGACAGTTCCACGTCATCGGTACCGGCATCTTTGCAATAGGTGCTGCAGTACTTTTCCTTTTCGGGAGCCATGCACTGGCAGGCGGGGTGTGCGCACTTCTTCGGTTGATCAGACATGCCATTAGTCTACTTCGAAGCCACCAGTACGCGGGAGGGGTAAAAAATTTGACGTACTTTTTCATCCTGAAGTATTTTGAAGCGGTGCGCTTCGATGATGGCGGGCAAGCGTTCTTCCACTTGGCGACCCCAGAAAGCCGGCGCCACTCTGGTGCAGACGCGGTACATGGAGTTGAAGAACGCAGCATTCTGGCCGATGAGGATGAGGGTGAGTTTGCCGCCGGGGCGCAGGACACGATGGAACTCAGCCACCGTGCTTTCGATATCGTCGCAAGGCAGCAGTTCCAGCAGGTAACAGCAAACCAGCGCATCGAAACTTTCGCTCCGAAAGGGCATGGCGCGCGCATCGACAGCTTGGCAATCGGAACGAGTCTTGGGGAATTTGTTACGCGTGACGCGTTGGGTGCGAGCGGCCATTCTGGGGGAGAGATCGACGCCGACGGTATGGCCGTGGGGATTCACTTGCGTCAAACGGCGGAACATTTCGCCTGAACCAGTGGCCACTTCAAGAACGCTCATGCCATCGTGTATGCCGGAGAGCCGCACGGCGCGGCGATGGGCAACGGAATGAAACAACATGGTGGAGAGCGGATAGAGTTCCGCCAGCGCGTCGTAGACCCGGCGCGTGCGATGCGGACGAGAAGCGGGTAGCTGCGCCGTTTGTACCTGTTCGATTTCGACCGCGGAAAATCCACTCATCAGGAAATGGCGGAAGCAAAGGCAGTTTCAAATTCTGGCATCTCAATGGAAATGCGTGTGCCGCGCGCGGGTTGGCTATCGATCCACATTCTGTAGTCACTTCCAAAGAGCACTTTGAGGCGCTCTGTGACATTACTGACGCCGATGCCGTCTCCGAGCAGCGTGGCAAGTTTCTCTTCCGCGATACCGACCCCGTCATCCTGAACAATCAGTTGCAAGCGATTCTCAAGCTTGTGTGTCTCAATGGTGATGACACCACCCTCCACTTTTCCAGCCAAACCGTGTTTGATGGAATTTTCCACCAGTGGCTGAAGCAGCATGCTCGGCACAAGCATATCTAAAGTCTCGGGATCTATGTTCTCCACGAAGCGAAGTTTGTCGCCGAAGCGGGTCATTTCGATGGAGAGGTAATCGTTGATGAATTCCAGCTCATCGCGAAGGGTAGCGAAGTTATCGTGGTGGCGCAAGCGGCGGCGGAGGATGCGCGAGAGCTTGAGCACCACCAGGCGCGCTTCCTGCGGGTTGGTGCGGATAAGGGCGGAGACAGAGTTCAGCGTGTTGAACAAGAAGTGCGGATTGATCTGGCTGGTGAGGGCTTCAAGGCGCGCTTGCATCAGAAGCCGCCCCTGCTCTTCCAGCTTCACTTCGGTGCGCGTATTGTTCCAGACTTTGAGCGGGAGCGCGACGGCGAAGAATGTGGTGGCGTAGACGGCCAGAGAGCCGGGGAAGGAATGGTGGGGCCACTTGTCGTCCACGGAAAAGATGCGGCCGGCGAACACTTCGCCCAGAGCCTGACGGAGATACTCCGCAACCAGGATGGCTGCGACGAAGATGAAGTGCAGCAGGGCGCGCCGGTAATTATGGCCCTTGGTGAGCGCGCGGATCAGGTTGAGGTCGAAGAGTGGAGAGAAGCGCCAGATGTCTTCCTTATCCGATGCCAGGTCGCGCACCAGGCCGCCCAGAATGCCGATGCCGGCGAATAGCGGCAGGCTGAGGTATTCATGGTTGAACATGGCGGGCGCGGAGATGAGGATGCCCGAAAGCATGCCGGTGACATAGCCGCCCACCACGCCGGCGAGCATGCTGCCTTCAAGGCCCAGATCGACCGCTTCGTATGAGCGGACCAGGACGCGGATGGCGACACCGGAACTGAAGATAGCAGAGAACCAGAGTGACAGGCGCAGGCGCTGATCGAGCGTGCGCGAATCGCGCATGAGGGTGCGGCGGAGGGGCTGGTAGCGGATGACGAAGGCGGCGATGGAGGCCACCACGCCCAGTTTGACCAGCAGCGTGATGAAGTACGGTTCCACCCGAAGCCATTATAATGGAGCTAACTTCTTCACCATCAATGCAAAGCCTATCGCCGTTCCGGCTCGCCAAAGTGGCAGAGGCCGATTTTCCGACCCTTTGGGGACATTTCCGCATCTTTGGCTTCGAAGGGCATTTCGCTTCGGGATTGGAAGAGGCGGTGGTTTTGAAGATAGGTGAACTGGTCGAAATAGCCGGACAGCCGGCACCGCTGGTGAGGGTGCACTCACAGTGCCTGACCGGCGATGTGTTCCACAGTTTGCGTTGCGATTGCCGGGCGCAGTTGGAATTGGCTCTGCAACAGATTGTGGCGGAAGGCCGCGGGTTGCTGATCTATGAGCACCAGGAAGGGCGCGGGATCGGGCTGCTGAATAAGTTGCGCGCGTATGAATTGCAGGATTCGGGGCTCGACACCATTGAGGCGAATGAGGAGCTTGGGTTCGCGGGCGATTTGCGCAGCTATACGCTGCCCGCACAGATTGTTCGGTACTTCGGGCTGAGTGAGATCCGGCTGATGTCGAACAACCCGCAGAAGATTGCCGCGATGGAAGCCGCCGGAGTGAGGGTTACCGAGCGGGTGCCCAGTCTGGTGCCGGAAGTGGCCTCGCGGCAGACGTATCTGGATACCAAGCGGGACCGCATGGGGCATCTGCTGGGATAAGCGTTCAGGCGGGCGCTCAGCTTTCCAGGGCGTCGTTAAAAGCCCGCAAAGCGGTTTCGCCGAACATCACGAAATACACTTCTTCCACGATGATGGCTTGCGTGAGGCAGCGCTTAGCCTCCACCACCGCGATCTTCGCCGCATCGTTCAGAGGATAGCCATAGACGCCCGTGCTGATGGCGGGGAAGCTGATGGTGCGCGCTTTGTGAAGCTCTGCAAGTTCGAAGCATATGGAGTAGCAGCTACGGAGCAACTCCGGTTCGCCATGCTTGCCATCGCGATAGACGGGGCCCACGGCATGGAACACCCACTTGGCAGGAAGCTTGCCCGCGTGCGTGACCACGGCACTGCCGGTGCGGCAATTTTCAAAGCGGCGAAGCTCTTGCATCAGAGAGGGTCCGCCGGCGCGATGGATGGCGCCATCCACACCGCCGCCACCTGAAAGCGAGGAATTGGCCGCGTTCACGATGGCGTCCACGGGGATGCGCGTGATGTCGCCCAGTTCGATGCGCAGCAGCTTGCCGGAGGGGGACCGCCAATCCATAAAGCTCATGGTACCCGGACGGCTATGATGGTGGACGCCCGATGCCGATCGATTGGTCACCGTTGACGTTGAGCCTTCGCGTGGCGGCATGCGCAACTGTTATCTCCTTTGCGGTTGGGCTGGCGCTGGCGTACTTGCTGGCGAACAGAAATTTTCGCGGGCGGGAATTGTTGGACGCCGCCATCACGCTGCCGTTGGTGTTGCCGCCGACGGTGCTGGGGTATTACCTGCTGGTGATGCTGGGGCGGTCCACGCCGGTGGGGCGGTTCTATGAAGCGGTGTTCGGAGGCCCGCTGGTATTCACGTGGCAGGCCGCGGTGCTCGCCTCAACCGTGCATGCGATTCCGCTTCTGGTGAAGTCTTCTCGCGCGGCTTTGGAATCTGTCGGCGGGGAATACGAACGCGCGGCGCGCACACTGGGAGCGTCAGAGTGGCGTTTATTCTGGCGCGTGACGCTGCCGTTGGCGCGGCGTTCCATCCTTGCCGCCACGGTGCTGGCGTTCGCGCGCTCACTCGGCGATTTCGGCACCACGTTGATGATCGCGGGCGATATTCCGGGGCGCACGCAGACCGCGTCCATTGCCATTTATGACGCGGTGGAAAGCGGCAATAAGTTGGCCGCGCAGATGCTGGTGCTGGTGATCTCCGCGTTCACGATGGCGATTGTGTATGCGGCCAACCGGCTGGAGCGCCGTAATGATTCGCGCTAAAATCGCCAAGCGCTACGGCAGCTTTGAACTGGACGTGGAGTTGGTTGCCGCGCCCGGCGTGACCGTCCTGTTCGGTGCCAGCGGCGCGGGCAAGACGCTCACGCTGGATTGTCTGGCGGGCTTTACGGTGCCGGAGCAGGGCCGCATTCTGCTGGACGATGAGCTGCTCTTCGATGCGGCGTCGCGTGTGAATCTTTCGCCCCGGCGGCGAAATTGCGGCTACGTGTTTCAAGACCATGCGCTGTTCCCGCATATGACGGTGCTGGGAAATCTGTTGTTCGCGGCGGAGCGGCACGCGCGGCTGGAACGGCACCGGCGCGCGCGGGAGATGATGGACCGGTTTTGCATTGCGGAGTTCGCGGACATGCATCCGCATGAACTTTCCGGTGGGCAGAAGCAGCGCTGCTCACTGGCGCGGGCGCTGGTTACGGAGCCACGCTTTCTGCTGCTGGATGAGCCCGCGCGCGGGTTGGACCTGCCGCTGCGAAACGAACTGTACGAACTGGTGCGGCAAATTCGCGCCGAGTACCGCATTCCCATTCTGCTGGTGACTCACGATCTGGAAGAGTGCTTCGCGCTGGCCGACACCATGGTGGTGATGGGTGCCGGGAAAATTTTGCAATCCGGCGCGCCTTCCGCGGTGTATGGGAACCCGGCAAGCCCCGATGTGGCCCGCATGCTTGGCATCGCGAACCGGTTCGAAGCGGAGATTCTGGCGCTGGACCCCGGGCGCGATACCAGCCGTGTGCGCATGCTGGGGCGGGAGTTCGCGGCGGCCTATCTGCCGGGGCACTTGTTGGGCGATAAAGTGAAGCTCTGCGTTCCCGCTTCGCAGCTCAACGTCGTGCGCGAAACCGGGCCGAATTGCGTGAGCGCGCGCGTGGCCGCGGTGACTGAACTGCCCGATGGAGTGCGCGTGCAATTCGATCCGGAGCTTACGGTGGAGATGTCTCGCGAGACGTTCGACGCGCACGGCGGCCAACCCGATTGGTGGATTGAGATTCCCGCAAGCAGTCTGCGCGCCACCGGCTGATGCTGCGCTATTTCATTACCGATGGCACAAGCGCGAGGCCACAACTGCAAGCGACGATACAGCGCGCAATCGATGCGGGCGTGGACCTGGTACAAATCCGTCAGAAGGATTGGAACGCGCGCGAGCTGCTGGAGTTGCTGCGAACAATAGAGAAAGGCGCGTCGAAAATTCTGGTGAATGAGCGCCTGGATGTGGCGCTGGCCGCCGGTGCGGATGGCGTACATCTGCCGGCCCACTCGCTTGCGCCGCGGCGCTATCGCGAATTGACACCGCCGGGTTTTCTGATTGGGGTATCGTGCCACTGCATTGAAGAGGTGTTGCGCGCAGAAGAGGAAAGCGCGGATTTCACAGTGCTGGGCCCGGTATTCGCCACGCCTTCAAAGCTGCAATACGGCGAACCGTTGGGGCTGC
>JBBROT010000243.1:0-5876 GCA_038229155.1 Bryobacterales bacterium
ATTGGCGGCTCACGGTACCTACCGTGCTTGCCTTGGTAGCCATGGGGCATGAGGGCGATGACGGATGGGTAAGCTCCCCTAACAGCAATCGTCAGTGGGCCGGTCAGGACGGCTGGGGCTACGCCCGGTTCTGCACGGCGTCAACGGAACCTCTGAAAATAACCGTGCGGGGTCCGAGTTTGACTGGCACCTCCGATCTACCCTCCGAGCCGGCGCGATCCACCCTCGATCTCGATCTTCCCGATGCGCAATTCGCGGATAGCTTAAACGCTCAGGTTGCGAATCTTATGATGAGTCTGGTTCGGAATGAGACACGGCCCGGCGAGCCGGTGAATTATCCACTCGCGTGGCTGCGCGATGGCACCTACACATTGACCGCGCTTGCTCGTTCAGGAAAAACTGCTACTGCACGATCAGTGGCGCACTACTTCGCGGAACAGGATTTCTTCGGCGGATTTGGGCCCGAAGCCGATGCTCCCGGGCTCTCTCTGTGGGCGTTGGGCGAAGTAGCGCAACGAGCGAACGATCCGGTGTTCGACCGATATTTATGGCCGCACGTAGTGCGCAAGGCCGGCCTGATCGATTCCATGCTGCAGGCTAAGGAGCCTATCCATCGCGCTCCTTACGGACCTATCGTTCCTCAACATCGGGAGAAGAAGGATTTGGATTTAGTTTGCGATGCCTCGCGCGACGGACTGATTATGGGCCGCATGGATTGGCACCGACCCATCTTATTCATTAATGCTGTCAGCTATCGGGGATTGCTCAGTGCCGCCAGCCTGGCTGAAAGACTCAAGCAGCCAGAGAGCGCGCGGGAGTGGCGATCGCGTGCGGACACTCTGCGCCAAGCATGGCTTCGGGCCTTCTCAGACCCGAAATGGGATAACGACCGCACCTACATTTCCGGCTTGTGGCAAACGTGGATCGTTGGCGAAGACACGCAGCTATATGCAAATAATCTTGGGCTGCGCTGGCAGAAGAATCACAATGCCGACGGCGGGTATCGGAAGACTCCGGTCTGGACCTACTTCGACATCGCGGAAGCCCATCAATGGCTGCTGCTCGATCGCGGAGACCGCACCTGGAACACCGTGCGGTGGTTCTGGAACCATCAAGTCTCGCCGGGCCTATACACGTGGTGGGAAGGTACGGGCGAGGAAAACAGTTTCGGTGGATGGAACAACGTCCGGGGCTGGGTGAAACCCGCGCATGTCACGCCGCACTATTGGACTGCCGCGGAAATGCTGCTGCTGCAAATGGACATGCTGGCCTATCTCGACCCGCGGCGCGAGCCTGCTATCGTCATTGGGGCCGGTGTGGAAAAAGAATGGCTGAGCCATCCTATGCACGCTCGCGGTCTGGCTGCGGGGGCGTCGACAGTCGATTGGAGCTGGGATGGAAAAATCATGAGAGCCACGGTTCACCACGGTCATGAGGCGATCCGTCTCGGGTCTAGCTTTCCGAAAGGAACTACCTTACAGGTTGCTTATGAAAAACGCTAACGTCTCTTCCACAATCTGTGCGGTGATGCTTATGGGCGTCTATAGTGTTCTCGCTCAGGACACCAGCTATGCCCCTCAGGGAAGTCACGGCATCTAAAACCGGAATCGCGAGATCGAGTATTTCCAATCCATCGCCGAATGGCCTGGAGCGAAGGTGGAGCACAACGCCATCCATGGCGACGTACGCTTCGGCCAGTGGTGGATGGATGTCACCTTCAAGAACGGCTTCCGGTATACCAATACTCGGGTCGCGGTGCGGCAATGGAAGACGGGAAGATTGTGCACGAGCGCTTCTTCTATAACAAGCCCGCATAAAGAGGGCAGCGCTGCAACTCGTCACAAAACTTTTACGAACCTTTTCAGATGAGCCTCGTCTTAACGTGCATGAACCACACACTCAGAATCGCAATCCTCTCTGTTGCTGCAAGTGCGATCGCCGCGGCGGCCACTTATCGGGTCTCGCTGCCGATCGATGTCATCGTCGATGGTCAACCGCTCAAGGCTGGCGATTATCGCGTTGAACTCGATCAGGAAACCGTTACGCTGCAGAAAGGAAAGCAGAAGCTGTCGACCAAAGTTCGTACTGAAACGGCGGACAAGAAGTTCGACACCACCACCGTTCGCTATGTGCAAGCGAATGGAACCAACTACAATGTCGCCGAGATTCGTATCGGCGGCACCAAAACCAAGCTCGTCTTCGACGCGGCGAAAACAAGCACGAACGGCCTGTAATCCACTTCGGTTCGCTACACTGGAGCAAGACCCTTCTCCAGGAGAATTACCGAATTGGAATCCGCGATTCTGGCCTTAGAAGACGGAACCGTCTTTGAGGGCAGAAGCTTTGGCGCACCAGCAGAAAGGTCCGGTGAGGTGGTGTTCAACACCGCTCTCACCGGTTACCAGGAAATTTTTACCGATCCTTCGTACTCCGGCCAGATTGTGGTGCTCACCACACCGCAAATCGGCAATTACGGCACGTCCGTGAGCGACAGCGAATCGCTCCGCCCTTATATCGAAGGTCTGGTAGTGCGTGAATTTTCGGCCGTCACCAGCAATTGGCGTTCCGACGAAAACGCGTGGACCTTTCTTGAAAAGCAGGGCATTCCCATCGCGTCTGAAATCGATACGCGCGCACTGGTACGGCATCTTCGCAGCCGCGGTGCCATGCGCGGGGTTCTCTCCTGCACGGAGTCTTCCGCCTCTATCCTTGTGAAGCGCGCACGAGCGATTCCTTCCATGGCCGGACTCGATCTGGCCACGCGTGTTTCCACGGCGCAGCCCTACCAATGGTCGAAATCGATCGAGCCCTGCTCTCCTTCCGAGGTGATGGCGCGGGCCTCCGAACCGCTTCACCATGTGGTCGCGTTCGATTACGGCATCAAGCACAATATTCTGCGCCGTCTGGTGCATGCCGGCTGCCGCGTCACCGTTGTCCCTTCGCTCACTTCCGCGGAAGACGTGCTCGCGATGAAGCCCGATGGCGTCTTCCTGTCGAATGGGCCGGGCGACCCCGAACCCCTCACCGGACAAATCGAGAACATCCAAAAGCTAATCGGCAAGACGCCCATCTTTGGCATATGCCTGGGGCACCAGTTGTTAGCTCTGGCGCTGGGCGCGAAAACTTATAAGCTAAAATTCGGCCATCGCGGCGCGAACCACCCCGTGCTCCACAGCGCCACCAACAGAGTGGAAATCACATCGCAGAATCATGGCTTCGTAGTGGACCCCGATTCGCTGAACGCTAGCGACGTCGAGATCACCCACATGAATCTGAACGATCAAACGCTAGAAGGTTTCCGCCATCGTCGCGAGCCCGTCTTTTGCGTCCAATATCATCCCGAAGCCGCACCCGGCCCGCACGATTCGCACTACCTCTTTACAGACTTCACGAAAATGATGGCGGCCATCCGCTAATGCCGCGACGCCAAGACCTGCATCGCATCCTCATCATCGGCTCAGGCCCCATCATCATCGGGCAGGCCTGCGAGTTCGATTATTCCGGCACGCAAGCCGCCAAGGCATTGCGCGCCGATGGCTTCGAAGTGATCCTGGTGAATTCGAACCCCGCCACCATCATGACCGACCCAGACCTGGCGGATGCCACTTACGTGGAGCCGCTCAGCCTGGCATACCTGGAAGAAATCATCAGAAAGGAACGCCCCGATGCCCTGCTCTCCACGGTGGGCGGTCAGACCGGCCTGAATCTTTCGGTGGAGTTGGCCGAAGCGGGCATCCTCGATAAGTACGGCGTGGAACTGATCGGCGCGAAGATCGATGCCATCAAGAAGGCGGAAGACCGACTGCTTTTCAAAGATGCCATGCGGAAGATCGGGCTTGAGACGCCGGTTTCACAGCTTGTGAATAATGTCGAGGACGGCCTCGCGTTCGCGGCCAAGAACGGCTACCCCTGCATCCTGCGCGCCAGCTTCACCATGGGCGGTTCGGGCGGCGGCATCGCTTACAACATAGAAGATTGCACCACGATTCTGGAACGCGGCCTAGCCCTTTCGCCCGTTCACGAAGTGCTGATCGAAGAAAGCGCGCTGGGCTGGAAAGAGTTCGAGCTTGAAGTGATTCGCGATCTTGCGGACAACGTGATCATCGTCTGCTCGATTGAAAATTTCGATCCGATGGGCGTGCATACCGGCGACTCCATCACGGTGGCCCCGGCGCAGACTCTTACCGATCGCGAGTACCAGATGATGCGCGATGGCGCGATCCGCTGCCTGCGCGAAATCGGCGTGGATACCGGCGGCTCGAATGTGCAATTCGCGATTAATCCCGCCGACGGACGCATGGTGGTGATTGAGATGAATCCGCGTGTTTCGCGCTCTTCCGCGCTGGCGAGCAAAGCCACTGGGTACCCGATTGCCAAGGTGGCCGCGAAGCTTGCCGTGGGTTACCGTCTGGATGAAATTCGCAACGACATCACCAAGACCACGCCCGCGTCCTTTGAGCCCACTATCGATTATGTAGTGGTTAAGATACCGAAGTGGCAGTTCGAGAAATTCCCCGGCGCGGACCCCACGCTGGGCACGCAGATGAAATCCGTGGGCGAAGTGATGGCCATTGGCCGCACGTTCAAGCAGGCCATGTGGAAGGGCATTCGGTCTCTCGAGACAGGCAAAGCGTTCGGCAGCGAAAAGCTGGACCCGGCGCTGATTCCGAGCAAGCTGATCACGCCGACTCCCGACCGGCTTTCCTATATTCTGTTCGCGCTCGAACAGGGCTATACCGTCGACGACATTCACGGCATGACACAGATCGATCCGTGGTTCCTGGAACAACTGCGGCAGGGTGTCGAACTCGAAAGCGAAGCTGCCGGCACCAGCGCGGGCGATGCCAGCGAGGATCTGTTCCGCCGCCTGAAACGCGCCGGAATTTCCGATTCCAAACTGGCGCGCGTGTGGAGCGTGGACGAACAACAGGTTCGCGAACGCCGCAAGGCTCTTGGCGTGGTGGCCGTCTTCAACCGCGTGGACACTTGTTCGGCGGAGTTTGAAAGCTTTACGCCCTACATGTATTCCAGCTATGAAAAACACTGCGAAGCCGACCCGCGCGATACGCCTAAGATCATGATTCTGGGTAGCGGCCCGAACCGTATCGGTCAGGGAATCGAATTCGATTATTGCTGCTGCCACGCCGCCTTTGCGCTACGCGATCAATCCATGGAAAGCATCATGGTGAACTGCAATCCGGAGACGGTTTCGACCGATTACGATACCTCGAGCCGCCTCTATTTCGAACCGCTCACGCTCGAGAACGTTCTCAACATCTGCGATACCGAAAAGCCGGATGGCGTCATCGTCCAGTTCGGCGGCCAGACGCCGCTCAACCTGGCTCTTCCGCTCAAGCGACTGGGCGTGCCCATCATTGGCACCGACCCCGAAAATATCGATCTTGCCGAAGACCGCAAGCGATTCGGCAAACTGCTGGAAGACCTGAACATTCCTTCGCCGCGGAATGGTTCAGCCACCAGCGTGGAGCAGGCTGTGGCGGTGGCCCGCGAAATCGGCTATCCCGTTCTGGTGCGCCCCAGCTATGTGCTGGGCGGCCGCGCCATGGTGATTGCCTATGAAGAAGCCACGGTGGAAAAGTACATGCGCGAAGCCGTGACGTTTTCGCAAGACCGCCCGGTGCTGGTGGATCGCTTCCTCGAAGAGGCCACGGAAGTGGATGTGGACGCGCTTTCGGACGGCGAAGATGTGCTGATCGCCGGCATCATGGAGCACGTGGAAGAAGCAGGCGTGCACTCTGGCGACAGCTCTTGCGTATTGCCGCCGCATTCGTTATCGGCTGAAGTGCTGGCCACCATTCAGGATTACACCGTGCGCATGGCGCGGGCTCTGAAAGTGATTGGGCTGATGAACGTGC
>JBBROT010000244.1:0-5819 GCA_038229155.1 Bryobacterales bacterium
AACGCTGGGCGGCTGTTGCATCGTCCCGCCAATCGGTCCAGGATTGCACGTCACCGGCATCTTCTTTCCTTGCCATGAAAAGCGCAAACGGCTCCAGCCATCTCGCTTCCCGCTTTAGAAATTCCTCAAACGCATCGCGCTCTACCGCGGCCGCTCCCGAAGCAAAATTCGCATATGCCTTCTCCAGCAGCTTTCCCTTCCACTCAATCACCGCTCCGAAATCCACGTGCTCTTGCGGGAAATCGGGCACATGCGCCAGGTCCGCCGGCGTTAGCGAGCCATCGTCCACCAGCTTCTCCGGGCTGATCAGCATCGGGTTCCCGGCGAACGCCGAAAACAACTGGTAGGGCGAATCTCCATAGCCGGTCGGGCCCAGCGGCAGCATCTGCCAAAGCGTCTGGCCCGCATCGCTCAACCAGTCGGCGAAACGAAATGCCTCCGGCCCCAGATCGCCAATCCCGAACTTGCCGGGCAGCGAAGTGGGATGCAGCAGAATGCCACTCGAACGGGGGAGCTTCACCTCTTCAAGATAACTTCAACTCAAACGAACTCAAGCGGCAGGTTCTGGTCCGCTACCGCATACCCGGGGCGATAGAAGCTGACGATCACGCCCATCTCCCGCACGTCGCCCGATGCACCGGTCAACGCTTGGCTCAACTCAAACTCCACGTTCAGCGATGCCGCGGTCAGCAAGCGGGACGGCACGTCCGCGGCATAAACGTGTTCGCCTTTCGTCAAGAATGTTTGCGGCTTCGCGCGATAACCTTCGACGCTGGCGTGCAGCGTTATCGCGAACTCATGCACATGATGAAAACGAAATGTGAGCCGATTCTCAAGCGGGCTCACCGGTGGCGCCACGCGCGCGCTGAACCGGCGCTCCGTCCATCGCCAATTGTCCTCCCAACCATGCCAGCCTTTGAGCAACTGCACCGGCACGCGAGGCGCGGCCCACCGGCTCTCCAAAAAACAATATGCCCGTTCATCCCGGTCCCCGTCCTTCGGGTTCGACCCCGTCAAACACCCGCGCGTGTGAAAGCCCTTCACCACCCAACCCGCACGGTCCACAATGCGCCGCAGTCCTGCTTCCGAGAAAATCCAAAAATTGGTGCAGTCGTCATTCGCCTCGTCGTGCCCCAGTAGGTATGCCACCGGCTCGTTTTTCATCGGCTGCCCGGACGAAGTAACCGCCGCAACGCGCGTGCTCAGCAGACAAAAGCGCGCATGCCGCGCCAGCGTCTCCAGCGCATAGAACGGATTCTTCAAGTGGTACAGAATCCCCAGAAAGAGCACGAGGTCATACGTCTTATCCAGAGTGAATTGCCGGTCCAGATCCATCTCGCGAATCCCGATATTCGAAGCGAACGCCTGCTTCAACAGCCGTATGCCGCGCATCTGGTTGTAGTTGGTTTCAGGCAGGTCCACCGCTTCCACTTGCGCGCCTTGCGATTCCAGAAAGAAAGCGGTCGCGCCATCCGCGCACCCAATGTCGAGCACCTCGCCGCCGCGCGCTAGATCCAGCACCGTGCGCTTGGGCCCCAGCAATTCCGCCCACTGTTCCACATTTCCCAGCGAATTGTATGGATACCAGGCGAATGAAGGCTGCAGGCTCTCCTGCATGCGCGTGAGCTTCTTCTGAAATTCCGCCACTGCCTGCTTCATGGCGCGCTCTCTCGATAGGCAAAGTAATCCGACACTTGTTCGCCCACACGCCCGATTGCATCTTCCAGCATCGCGCCCGACCCAAAATGGTTTGCCGTAAACACACTCACAATCACGTTGCGCTGCTTGCTTTCGAAGATGCCGCAATCGTTCCCGATATAAGGCAGAAAGTCACCGGTCTTGTGCGGGATATTGAACTCCGAAACATATTTCGGCAATCGCGTGCGGTAGAGTTGGCCGCGCAGAATGCTCAACATCTGGTCGCTGGCCGCCTTGCTCACCGCTTTGCCGGTTTTGATCCGCTCCAGCAGTAACCCCATATCGCGGGGGCTTGAAAAGCCATACGGGTGCTTCGCCTCACGATGAAAATCAGCCGCGCTTTTCGCCTCCCGCAACGCCCGGAACCATTCCGAAGACGGAGCCGTCGCGCGCGTCATGGTCAAGCCATACTCCGCCATCAGCTTATTCACGGGCTCCACTCCGCCCACTTTCGCGAACAGCAGATCGGTAGCGGTATTGTCACTGACGATAATCATCAGCGTGATCACGTCTTTGATGGAAAACTCCGCGCCCGCATCGAAAGACCGCATCACGCCCGTCCCCGGCCGCTTGTCTTCCTGGCGCAACTTCACCCGGTCCGTCGACGCGAACTTGCCGGCTTCCATCTGACGGAACACTTCCACCATCAGCGGAATCTTAATCACGCTCATGGTGTCCATCTGCTCCGCCGCGTTCATTTCAATCTGCTCACCGGTTTCGAGGCACTTGATGAAGATGCCCCAATTCGCATTTACGGAACGCGTGATTCGCTCCAGCGAGGCGCGCAGCCGTTCCAGAGGCGCGGTCTGGCCCAGCGCCAAAACGGCAGGCGAAAACAGCAGCGTTCTTCTGAGCATAATCAAGGGTAAAGCATGCGCCTCTCACTGCTAATTCTCGCCGCCGCACTGGTCTCCTGCACTCCCAAACCCATGCCCCAGCCCACCGCAAAAGACATTCACTCCAACGGAAATCCAGACCGGATCGCGGTACGCCATGTCGATCTTGACCTGCACGTCTCCTTCGAAAACAAGCAGATGGAAGGCACCGCGGTGCTCTGGCTCGAACAAGTGGACCCATCCGCGAACAAGCTGGTGCTCGATACGCGCGACTTGAAAATCTCTTCAGCGGAAACCTCCAGCGACAACTCGAAATTCAACGCCGCGCCTTATCAACTCGGCAGCCCCGACAAAATTCTAGGCAGCATGCTCACCATCGAAATTCCCAGCGGAGCGCGCTTCGTTCGCATTCGCTACGCCACCTCCCGCGCCGCCTCGGGCTTGCAGTGGCTCACGCCGGAACAAACCGCGGGCAAGATACATCCCTTCCTCTTTTCGCAAAACGAACCCATTTCGGCGCGTAGCTGGATTCCCTTGCAGGATTCGCCCGCAGTGCGCCTGACGTACTCTGCACGCATCACGCCGCCCTCCGGCTTAACAGCCGTCATGAGCGCGGAGCACGACGCCGTCACCGATGGTGCCTTTCGTTTTCACATTAATGAGCGCATCCCCGCATACCTGATCGCGCTCGCCGTCGGAGACATCGCGTTCGAATCCACTGGCGCGCGCACGGGCGTCTATGCCGAGCCCTCCGTGGTTCATAGAGCCGCGAAAGAGTTTGAGGACATGACGAAAATGCTGGAAGCCGCCGAGCATCTCTTCGGCCCTTACCGCTGGGGCCGCTATGACGTGCTGGTGCTCCCGCCCAGCTTCCCGTTCGGCGGCATGGAAAATCCGCGCCTCACCTTCGCGACGCCCACCGTGCTTGCCGGCGATAAAAGCCTGGTCTCTCTGGTGGCGCACGAAATGGCGCATTCCTGGTCCGGCAACCTGGTCACCAACGCCACCTGGAGCGATTTCTGGCTGAACGAAGGCTTCACCGTTTACATCGAGCGGCGCATTCAGGAAGCCATCTATGGCCGCCGCCGCGAAGAGATGGAAGCGGAGCTGGGCCGCGCCGAACTCATGCATGAAATGGCCGGCCTGCCCGCCAAAGACACCATCCTGCATATCGATCTGACCGGCCGCGATCCCGACGACGGCATGACCCTGGTGCCTTACGAAAAAGGCTACCTGCTGTTGCGGCAGATTGAAGAGCAATTCGGACGCGAACGCTTCGATACCTACCTGCGAGCCTACTTCGACCATTTCGCTTTCCAGAGCATCACCACCGCGCAGTCGCTCGATTACCTAAAACAGAACCTTTTCGCGAAAGCGCCGGAAGCCGCCGCGAAGATCCCACTCGATGCCTACGTGTTCCAGCCCGGCATCCCCGCCGGCGCGCCCGATCCGAAATCGGAAGCGCTCGCGAAAGCCACGGAAGCTTCTCATCGCTATGCCTCCGGGAACGCGATTCCGGATACGCAAAACTGGAGCACGCAGGAACTGCTACACTTCCTGCGCGCCCTGCCCGCCAAGATGACAACCGCCCAGATGTCCGCGCTCGACACGCGCCTACACCTCACCGGAAGCGGCAACAACGAGATCCTGCAGCAGTGGCTTCTCATGTCCATCGCGAACAACTACCATCCAGCCGATAGCGCGCTCGAAAACTTCCTTCTCACGGTGGGCCGCCGCAAATACATCAAGCCGCTGTACGCCGAATTGATCAAGACACCCGAAGGCAGATCGCGCGCCAACTCGATCTATACGAGAGCCCGCGCCGGCTACCATCCCATGGCCCAGGCCACCATGGACACCTTGCTGAAATAATCCCCATGAACCAATTCATGTAGAATATTTTTCGTGCAGGAACACAGCAGACGAACCTTCTTTTCCATCGGTGGCGCGGCCCTCGCCGCCACCTCCACTCGCTTGCGCGCGGCTGACGATAAGGTCAGCATCGCCGTCATCGGGCTCGGCGGCCGAGGGCGGGCGCACATGAACGAATACTCCAAACTGCCGGATGCTCACATCGCCGCGGTTTGCGACGTTGACCAGGCTTCTTTGGAACGCGGACAGGCGTTGGTGGAAAAGGCCACGGGCGTGAAGCCGAAGGGCTATTCCGACATGCGTCAGGTCTTCGATGATAAATCGATTCAGGCCGTCTCCATGCCTTTGCCGAATCACTGGCACGCGCTCGCGACAATCTGGGCCGTGCAGGCGGGCAAGGATGTCTATGTCGAAAAGCCCGCCTGCTACAACCCGTTCGAAGGCACGCAGATGGTGGCAGCCGCGCGCAAATATGGACGCATGGTGCAGATCGGTTCGCAGAGCCGCACCATCGAACACAAAATGAAGGCCATGCAGTTGTTGCACGATGGCGTGATCGGCAAGGTGTATCTTGCCAAGGGCCTGTGTTTCAAGCGCCGCCCCTCCATCGGCAGCAAGCCCGATACGGCCACGCCGCCCGGAGTGGATTGGGACAAGTTCCTGGGCCCCGCGCCGCTTCGCGCTTACAACGAACTGCGCTTCAAGTACAACTGGCATTGGTTCTGGGACACTGGCAACGGCGATATCGGCAACCAGGGCGTCCATGAGATGGACATCGCGCGCTGGGGCCTGGGTGTGGAAGGCTTGCCGCAAGGCGTGAGTTCCACCGGTGGCAAATATCTCTACGTGGACGATCAGGAAACGCCGAACACCCAGATGGCCACCTTCGATTACGGCGATAAGGAGTTGATGTTTGAGGTGCGCGGCATTCTCACCGGCCCCGAAGGCAACCTGCAGATTCGCGGCAACAACACCGTGGGTAACATCTTCTATGGCAGCGATGGCTGGATGGCTGTCGATGGCGCGGGCTTCCAGGTTTATAAAGGCGAGAAGAACGAAAAGGTGATGGACGAAAAGAACACCGGCAACGGCGACACCGGCCCCCACATGGCGAATTTCCTGAGCGCGGTGAAGAGCCGCAACATGAAAGACCTGCATGCCGACGTGCAGATCGGCGTGACCTCCGCCGACCTTTGCCACCTGGCCAACATCAGCTACCGCGTGAAGCGGTCACTCAAATTCGACGACAAGACACAGAAGTTTGTGGGCGATAGCGAAGCCAACGCGCTACTGACCCGCAAGTACCGGGCGCCGTACATCGTGCCCGAAAAAGTTTAGTCAGCGAACAGGTCTGAAATTGTAAGCGTTACGCCGACGACATCAAGTGTGTTGCCGGCGAGAGTTTCGCCATTC
>JBBROT010000245.1:0-5767 GCA_038229155.1 Bryobacterales bacterium
AGTGGGCGGCGGCACAGTAGAGGTGTTCCCCGGCAACTACGAAGACTACATGTGGCGCAAGAACGCCGATGCCGCGACGCTGGCGGGCAAAGTCACCCTGGCCGCGCCGGTGCCTGTCGCCGTGCCGAAGCAGCAGCAGAGCAACAAAGAAGCGAACAGAGTCAAGAAGCTTAAAGAGCGGCACCAGTTTCTGGAAGACAAGGTGGCGCAGCTTGAGGAGCACATCGCGAACCATGAACGCGAGCTGGCCCATTTCAAGAGCGTGGATGAAACGCTGCGCGTGAATGGCATTGTGGAATCCGGCCGCCTGGAACTGCAGACCGTGATGGCGGAGTGGGAACAGATCGGCTCGCAGATCGAATCTCTCGTGTAGCGGCGGCTACACTGTTGAGATGATTTCGCCCACCACGTTCGCCGCGTTTTTCTCCGCTTCGCTTCTGCTGGCCATCACGCCCGGGCCGGGCATCATGTATGTGCTGACGCGGAGCCTGGCTGGCGGGAAGCGTGAGGGAATTCTGTCTTCGGTCGGAACGCTGGTCGGCGGATTCATGCATGTTCTTGCGGCGGGCCTGGGGCTCTCCGCGATTCTTGCCACCTCCGCCGTCGCCTATCAGGGCATTCGTTGGATCGGAGCGGCATACCTGGTTTATCTGGGGATTCGCATGTTCCGATCCTCGGGCGAAGCCGACGACACACCTGCCGCCGCGCCCACAGGCAATCCTTTCATACAAGGGATCTTCACCGAGGTTCTGAACCCGAAGACAGCACTGTTCTTCCTTTCGTTCATACCCCAGTTTGTCGATGCCAAGGCGGGCTCCGTCTTCGGGCAGGTCCTCTTTCTGGGGACAGTGTCTGTGTTGCTCAACACCAGTGTGGACGTTGTGGTGGCGTTGTTCGCCGGACCAATCGGGAGTCCCCTGCTGGCGTCCCGCAAGGCGCGGGTGCGGCAGCGCCGCGCGACCGGCGCAATCATGGTGGGGCTCGGTGTGTATGTCGCGGCACACGATGCGTAGCGGCTCGATAGCGTAAAATCGGCCATGCGCTTTTTTGCACTCCTGGCCTGCGTGCCGCTACTTGCACAGACTGGATTCGTGGCAAGCGATCTTCTTCGCTTCCGCTCCGTAGGCGGTGTTCAACTCTCTCCCGATGGCGCTTACGTGGCCTACACCGTGTTGCGCAATGACGGGCCGGGGCGGCCTTCTCCCGATCTCTACGTCCGCCGCAACTCCGACGGGAACACCACGCGCATCGGTGCCGGCGGCGGCATGGAGTGGGCTCCCGATAGCAAGTCGCTGGTCTATAACGGCACCATCGAAAAGCGCCACGGCTTGATCCTGATTCATGCCGATGGATCGGGTGCGCGGTTTCTGGCCGAAGTGAGCGGCACCAACAGCCCGCTCCCTACCACCGGCAAGACCGTGGCCTGGAGCCCTGATGGGAAACAGCTTGCCTTCGTTTCGGCTGTTCCTGGGCCGGAGACCGAAGCCGCGACGGGAGACCCTGTCGTCATCACGCGCTACCTCTACAAGCCCGATGCCGGAGAAGGCAATACGCGATTCAACGATAACCGCAGGTTGCACATTTTCATGCTCGATGTGGCCGGTGGAAAGATTCGCCAACTGACCACGGGCGACCATTACGAACACTCCATCGATTGGTCGCCTGATGGAAACGATCTGGCGTTTGTCTCGAATCGTGAACCGAATGAGGACCAGTTCTTTAACTACGATCTGTTCACGCTTCATCTTGCGGACGGCTCCATTCACAGGCTCACCGCGACGGAGAATGCCGAGTACCGGCCACGCTGGTCGCCCGATGGACAGACGCTGGTGTATGAGGCAACCAAGCGCGGCTTGACCGATCTTGAGACCACGATGGAAGACACGCACGTGTGGCTGATCGGGCGCGATGGCAAGAACAGGCGCGAACTGGTGAAGCTCGACAACCGCCAGGGCGAACCGATGTGGACACCGGACGGGCAAGCCATCATGTTCACGCTTCAGGAGCGCGGTAACACTTCGCTCTATCGGCAGGAAGTGAAGGCCGGGTCGCGCGAGATTTTGGTAGCTGGGCAAGGCTCGGTGACAGCGTGGTCGGTGGGCCCGAATGGGATGGTGGCGTGCGCGCTTGCGACGCCCAATGGCTTGGCCGAATTGTTCGTGAACGGCAAGCAGGTGACGGATTTGAACGCGGCCGTGATGAAAGACAAGCAGGTGGCGAGCGTGGAACGCTTTACCTTTATCAGCAACGACAACAAGTTTGAAGTGGAGGGATTCCTGACCATTCCGCCGGGGTTGCGCGAGGGTCAAAAAGCACCGATGATCACGGTGATTCATGGGGGGCCGCACGGGCAGCAAGGCCCCGCGTTCAACTTCCGCAGCCAGGTTTACGCGTCGCACGGTTGGGCCACGTTGATGGTGAATTTTCGCGGCTCGACAGGCTATGGGCAGGCGTTCACGGATGCGGTGTTCGGCGATCAGAACGGCAATGAAGCGCAGGACGTGCTGTATGGCGTGAGCGCCGCCATGCGCCGTTACCCGTGGATCGATCGCGACAGGCTTGGCGTGGAGGGCGTGAGTTACGGAGGCCAGTTGAGCGCGTGGCTGATCACGCAGACGAACATGTTCAAGGCCGCGATCCCCACGGCCGCCATCATCAACCTGATCAGCTACAACTACATGACGTACTACAACCAATACGAGCAGATGGAGTGGGGTGCCTTCCCGCATCAGGGAAACTTGATGGACGTGCTGTGGGAGCGTTCGGCCCTGAAGCATGTGGCGAACGCCCACACGCCCACCATGCTGATGCATGGCGAGAACGACAACGATGTGCCCATCGCCGAAGCCGAGCAGTACTTCATCGCGCTGAAGGATGTGGGTACGGAAGCGGTGATGGTGCGGTACCCGCGCGAGGGGCATGGCATTCGTGAATCGAAGCACCAGGTGGATTCCATCAACCGATCCATGGCCTGGTACGAGGCGCATTTTCCGCGTAAGAATTAAGGTATGCCAGTGACGCGCCGCGACTTGCTCTTTGCCGCCGCCTTGAACTACAAGAAGGGCGGGCCGTTCGGAACCGATGAGAAGCAGACACCGTTTCAGGATGTTACGCATTACAACAACTACTATGAGTTCGGGACTGCGAAAGACCAGCCGGCGCAGTTCGCGCAGAAGTTGAAGACGTCTCCCTGGACTGTGTCGGTGGAAGGCGAATGCGCGAAGCCGCGCAAGTACGACATCGAAGAACTGAAGGCCGTGGGATCGCAGGAAGAGCGCGTTTACCGGCATCGGTGTGTGGAGCGATGGTCGATTGTTGTGCCGTGGATTGGCTACTCGCTGGCCGAATTGATCAAACAGGCGGAGCCTACCGAGAAGGCGAAGTACGTGGCGTTTGAGAGCTTCTACGATCGCAAGACGATGCTAAATCAGTTCTCCGCGGGAATCTCGTTCCCTTATGTGGAAGGGCTGCGGATGGATGAGGCCATGAACCCGCTGACACTGTTGACGTTCGGCATGTATGGGCAGCCGCTGCCAAACCAGAACGGCGCGCCGGTGCGCTTGGTGGTGCCCTGGAAGTACGGCTATAAGAGCATCAAGAGCATCGTGAAGATTCGCTTCACTGCGCGTGAGCCGCAGACCACGTGGAACATGTCCGCGCCGAACGAATATGGCTTCTATTCGAATGTGAATCCGGCCGTCGATCACCCGCGCTGGAGCCAGGCCAATGAGCATCGTCTGGGTGAGTTGCTGCCGCGCAAGACGCTGGCGTTCAACGGATACGGCGGCGAAGTATCGAAGCTCTATAACGGTATGGATTTGAAGAAGTTCCACTAAGTGCGCACAGCGAAAGTACTGGCATCTCTGGTATTGCTCGCGCCGGCCGTGTGGATTGCGCGGGCCGTGCTGACGAACAATGCCGGGCCGAACCCGGTGGAGTATCTGACGCATGGCACGGGCGATTGGGCGCTGCGGATTCTGCTTCTGACTCTTGCCATGACGCCGCTGCGGATGCTGACCGGTTCCGCCAAACCGATACGGTTCCGGCGCATGCTGGGGCTGTTCGCGTTCTTCTATGCGGTGCTGCATTTCACGACTTATTTGTGGCTGGACAAAGTCTTCGATGCCAAGGAGATCTGGGCGGATATTTACAAGCGCCCATTTATTACCGCCGGCTTCACGGCATTGGTGCTGCTGGTGCCGTTGGCGCTCACTTCAACGAAGGGAATGATTCGCCGGCTGGGCGGGAAGCGGTGGCAGTTCCTGCACCGGTTAATTTATGTGAGCGCGGCGGCGGCGGTGGTCCACTATTGGTGGCTGGTGAAATCAGACATCCGGCTGCCGCTGCTGTATGCTGTGATTCTTCTGATTCTTCTTTCCTTCCGTTGGCGCTTGGTGGCCGCTTTATTCGTGGGCGCGGCTTCGGCTTACTCTCAGCAGAACATGGACCTGTACCTGTTGATCGGCCAATCGAACATGGCGGGCCGGGGCGTGGTGGAAGAGCAGGACCGCAAGCCGATTCCGGGCATTTACGCGCTGAACAAAGCTGGCGCTTGGGTGCCGGCGGCGGACCCGCTGCATTGGGACAAGCCGGATATCGCGGGAGTGGGGATGGGGAGGAGTTTCGCGCGGGCCGTGAAAGGCTCGGCGGATGTGGGGCTGATTCCGGCGGCTTTCGGCGGGACCAGTCTGGAACAGTGGAAGCCCGGGTCTGACCTGTTCACGGAAGCGGTTCTCCGGGCAAAACTCGCGATGAAGTCGGGCCGGCTGCGAGGGATTCTGTGGCATCAGGGCGAAGCGGAAATTACCGCGGAGTTAGCAAAGAGTTATGTGCCCCGGTTTGCGGCGATGATCGCGGCTCTTCGGAAGGAACTGGCCGATGTGCCGGTGGTGGTGGGAGAACTTGGGCCGTTCTTGGAAACGGAGAAGCATCCTTTCGCGGCGGAACTGAACCGGCAACTTGCCACGATTCCCGCGCATGTGCCGAATTCGGCTTTCGTATCGGCAGAGGGCCTGAAAGACAAGGGCGATAAGCTGCACTTCAATGCCGAGGGACAGCGTGAACTGGGCGTGCGTTATGCGAAGGCTTACTTAAAGCTGAGGCGGTGAAGCGATGGCAGTGGCTTCACCGCGCCCGTTTTGTTAGCTGGTGATTCCGACAAATCGCCAGTTATTCCTGCGCGGGGACTAATTCCGAATCCCGCCAGGCACTAATCTTAAGACGCCGGCAAACCCAGCAAAGTTTTTCTTCGGCCTCGGAATTTGTTTCCGAGCCGCAGACGACGCACGGTACCAAGTTGACGGGCCGTTCCTGAATGGTATAAATCTTGGCCCCCGGATTCAGGACCGTCGGATTCAGGATCGCCGGGTTCAGGATTTCAGGAGGAACGACAACTACTTCCTCTTTCGGCTGAGTTTTCCGTTTCACCTTCTTTAATGATACACGTTAGGCGGCTTCGACGATTTGCAGAACGATACCTGCGTCAAGGGCGGAGGCGCACCGGGCACATTTTTGACCGGGGATGACTTTGGGCTTTTTGTTGACCAGCTTTACTTCGCCATGCACCGTATGGGTGCAGATGGGGCAGTAAACCTGCCCTGGATATGCTTGTTCCATATTCAAGATGACGCAGCAGGACCAGGAAAGGTTTTGAGAATTTTGGCCGTTATTTTGTGAGCAGTACAATGGCCTGAGCTTCAGCGGAACGGCCTTCGCCCACCGGCCCCACTTTCTCGGAGGTTTTGAACTTCACCGAGACTCGACCAAC
>JBBROT010000246.1:0-5762 GCA_038229155.1 Bryobacterales bacterium
ATTTCCCCGAGGCGGAGCTCTCCTCATGGGCCTCATGGGCACTGCCGGCACCCTCTCCATCTATTTCGTCCTGCCCCAAATGGGCAAGATTTTCGACAACACCAAAGTGGAACTAGCCGGTGGCGACGCTGCCTTCAACGCGCTGCCTCCAGACAAGCTGAACGACATCCTGGGTATCGCCGCGCAGACCAGCTTCCGTTACGTGGCCATCCTGCCCGCCATCTTACTGCTCGTTTTCGGTGCCATCTGGCTCTACGAACGCACCCGCGGCGGGTTCAAACAGGTCAAGCTCTAATCATTTCCCGTTCCCCACCCACACGCGGGAAGCGGCACTTAATTCCGCTCCCGCTTTCTCCGTTCGTATTCTGATCTCTTGCAACTCACCCTTCTGGTCGTTCGCTTCCTGAAGCGTGAGCCGATACTGATTCTGCAGCCGCTTCGTCAAATCGTCCAGATAAGGCGCGAATGCCACCGGATTCTGAAAGCCCTGCCAATAAGCCTCGCCGCCGGTTTCATCGCCCAAGCGCGATAAATAACTCTGGCCAAAATTCATCTGGTAATACGAGTGCCCGGAGTGCCCCGCGCTTCCGTAGTAAATCGAATGCACCAGAATGCCGGTCTTCTGCGCGTCCCGAATCGCGCGCATTAAATACGGGTTCTGCAAATCGCCGCCGTCGTAGAGCGAATCGATGCCGCTTGAGATCATCAATACCTCACGCCGGCCCGCGAACGGTGCCCACTTCTTAATCCTTTCGCTGAGCGCCACATATGGGCTGGCCGCGCCGCCCGCCGTCCCGATCGGCAGCCGCAGACTCTTGGCCGCCGCATCATGATCGCTCGTCAGGGCGTGCAACGGAATGGTGGTGCCGTTGCGCATATAATCCACGCCGATTTCCGTGCTCGCCGCCTGTGCCCGCATGAACTTTCGCAGGTCGTCAAGCTGAAGCCCCAACTCGGTATCCGATCCGTCATCGATCATCACCAGAAGCTGCAGCGCGCCGCGCTCCGGTAGCCAATCCGCCACCGGCACCTGATTTTTGCCAAGTTGCACGCTAACGTCACCTTTCAGCATCTCCGGCGCATCCTTTCTGTGATGCCCCTCCGCCGTCACCACCAGAGAAGCGGCTTGCGCCGACGCCGACGCCGCCAACAACAAGCCAACTAAAATTCGCATATATCTGTTAGATGGCTTGAACGCCTATTCCGTTGCCTTCGGTCCGCGTCGTCCGCCCCGCGCCGCCGCCGCGCCCTTCTTCTTCGCGGGCACTCCACGCGGACGCTCCCTCTTCGGCGCGCGACCCCTCACGGTCAACAGCACCGGCGTCCCGTCGAAACCGAACCGCTTGCGCAACTGATTGATCAGGTAGCGTTCATGCGAGAAGTGCAGCGGTCCCTGCCCGTCCGTAAAGAAAATGAAGTGCGGGGGACGAATGGATGCCTGCGTCACATACAGCACCTTGCGCTCTTCAAAGTGCAGGCTCTCCACAAACCGGTTCAACTCACCGGTCGTCACGCGCTTGCTGGCCGAATCGTACACGCGCTTGATTACCTTGAAGAGCCCGTTCACGCCCTGATTTTCCTTGGCGGAAAGGAACTCCACCGGCGCATACTCAAGGAACTTCAGAGTGTCGCGAAGGTTCCGCTCGAACTCGCGCTTGTGCCCCTCTCCAATCAGGTCCCACTTGTTCACGCAAAGCACCATGGCGCGCCCGCCTTCATCGCCGTAACCGCCAATGGTCGCATCGCTTCCCACCACGCCCGCTTCGGCGTCCATCACCAGCAGCACCACATGCGCCATGCGAATGCTGCGGCGCGCCATAATCACGCTTAGCTTTTCCGCCATCTCGTGAGTCTTGCCTTTGCGCCGTATCCCCGCCGTATCCACGAACAGATATTGCTGGCCGTTGTGCGTCACCTGTTCATCCACCGCATCCCGCGTGGTGCCCGCCACCGGTGAGACAATCGACCGTTCCTTCGCGGTCAGCGCGTTCAGCAGTGTCGATTTCCCCACGTTCGGACGTCCAATAATCGCCACCTTGATCACGCCCTTCTCAGGCTCGGTTTCCTCTTCCGGGAACGAAGCCGTTACATGGCCCAACAGGTCTTCGACTCCGATATTGTGCTCCGCCGAGACAGGATAAACGTCCGCGATTCCCAGCGTATAGAAGTCGTGGGCCAGATCCTGCTTCTTGCCCGTGTCCGCCTTGTTCACAGCCAGCGTGACAGGCCGCCCCAGCTTGCGCAGCATCTGCGCCAGGTCCCGGTCGCTCCCTGTGATCTCTGAACGCCCATCCACCAGTAAGATGATCTGGTCGGCACCTTCCAAGGCAAATTCAGCCTGCTTCAGAATCTGTGACGGGATATAGTCTTCATCTCGCACCACAATGCCGCCCGTATCGATCACCTCGAACGGCTTGCCATCGAACTGCGCCTGGCCGTGAATCCGGTCCCTCGTAATCCCCGGCTCATCGCCGACAATCGACCGCCGCTGCCCGGTAATCCGGTTGAACAAGGTCGACTTCCCCACATTGGGTCGCCCCACTATCACTATGGTCGGCATCTCTCTATGTACTTTACGCCGTACCCTCCAAAATTGCCGCTCGAATCCAAGTCAAAGGGCATTCCGCGTCCTTGCGGTTTGTTATATTCGTTCAATTACATGTTCGCGCCCGAGAAGACAAAGCTCCCTGGCATTCAAGGTCTGCGCGCCATCGCGGCCCTTGCCGTCATGTATTGCCACAGCACTTACGGCTTGCCCGAGTACACCTATACGACACTAGGCGCTACCGGCCGCCACGGCTATCTTGGCGTGTACATGTTCTTCGTTATCAGCGGATTTATCGTTCCCTACACCATGTTTCATGGCGGTTACACGCTGCGGAACTTTTGGCGATTCATGGCGAAACGAATGATCCGCGTGGAGCCGCCTTACCTGGCGTCCATCGCTATTTCCTTGCTCATCTGGTGGGCATCCCGATTCTCCACCATGTACCGCGGTGGCGAGCCGCAAGTCACCTGGACGCAACTCGGCTTGCATCTCGGGTACCTGATTCCATATTTCCCGAACTATAAGTGGATCAGCGGCGTGTACTGGTCGCTCGCCGTGGAATTTCAATATTACGTTTCGCTGAGTCTGCTGTTCCCTCTTTTCGTTTCCCGCAAGCCCGCCGTCCGAATTACCGCGTGCCTCGCATTCGCCTCCATTTGCCTGATTTGGAGGCCGCACCAATCTCTCTTGGAGCTTGCCCCGGTCTTCGTGATAGGCATCGTGGCCGCGCTTTACCGGTTAGGCATTGCGTCCAGAAATGAAATGTTCGCGCTTGTGGCCACGTGCGCCGTGCTTACTTCCATTAGCCTCTGGTGGCAGGTGGTGGCGGTCACACTCGTAACATGGGCCTGCGTGGTTTGGGTCAACCGCATGCCGGTCATCCTGCTTTTCATCGGCGACATCAGCTATTCGGTTTACCTTCTCCATGACATGGTGGGCCGCCGCGTGGTCCATATCGGTGCGCACTTTGTGCCTGAACGTTTCGATTATGTGCTTCCCTTTGCCGCGATGTCCGTCTCACTGGTCTGCGCATTCGCTATGTATCGAATTCTGGAGCTGCCCGCCAAGCGCTGGGCTTCCTCCATCAAGTACCGGCGCGAGCCGCGGAACCTCGCGAATCCTTTAGACGCAAATTCTCCCGTCCTGACCGGCAGCAATTAGAGCCATGTTGTTTCTCTCGCGTTATCCTGAATCGATGCCACCCCTTCAACCGGATCAAGCAAATTTTCTTCTGCACGGGCTCTATCTGCCTGGGCTCCGGAATGAGCACGGAATCACCTGCACTGTCATTGAAGCCATCCCTCTCGATCGGGGCGGCTATCGTCCCGATGAAATTTCCAAGACGGCGCTGGATCTGGCGTGGCATATCGTCGCCACGGAACAGCGATTCCTGTCCGCCGTGGCCGCCGGAGCATTTGAGTTCCACCCCAATCCCCGGCCGGACGCCGTGAAAAATTCGGCTGATCTGATCGCCTGGTACAAGCCCGTATTTGAATCGGGCTTTGAAGCGCTATCGAAACTGCCGGATGAGGCGCTCGTGAAGATCACGGATTTTCGCGGCATGTTTCAGCTTCCCGCCGTCATGTATTTGAACTTCCTGCTTCACCACACGGTACATCACCGGGGTCAACTGTCCATGTACCTTCGGCCCATGGGGGCCAAGGTGCCGGTCATTTATGGGGAGAGCTACGATTCGGCTCAGGCGCGGAATGCGCAAGGGTGAAAATTTAAGTCATAATTAGCACGTTGGGGCCGCCTCGACCGGTCAGCGTTTGGCAGAGGCGATAGTGGCACTGTACATTGAAATGTAGTCCTTTAGTGAACTTGCATCAAGGTTCGCCTGTCGCCGCGCAATACCGGAGTAACGTGTCGCTGAATACCTGGAAAGAACGCGCCCTATCTCTTGCCGAAAAGCTGGACCTGTTTCAGGCCGCTTATCGTAGCTCATGGCGCAGCGAACGGCTCCTCATCCTGGCGTATCACGGTATTTCGCTTTCCGACGAACACAATTGGAATCCGCAGTTGTATATGTCCGCGGAACATCTGGCGGCCAGGTTTCAGCGCATGAAGTCGGATGGCTGCAACGTTCTGCCCCTCGATGAAGCCATCCGCCGCATGTACGATGGTACGCTGCCGGAGCGGAGCGTCGCACTCACCTTCGACGATGGCTTTCACGATTTTCATGAGCGCGCCCTGCCCGTGCTTCAGCAGTTCGGCTTTCCCGCCACGCTCTACCTCACCACCTACTATACGGATCGCGAAATGCCGGTTTTCCCGCTCATCTGCGGCTACGTCACGTGGCGCGCTCGCGGCGGTGAATATGCAGGATGGCAGGATAAAGGCCTTCCCGCCCATTTGGACCTCCGGACGCCGGAAAGCCGCGCCGCGCTTGTAAATCAACTGCATCGCTTTGCCGATCAGACTGCTCTCTCCGCCGAGGAGCGTGACCAGCTTGCCGCTCAATTGGCTAAATATACCGGTGTGGATTACGAAGAGATCCGAAGCAAGCGAATCCTGCATCTGCTGAATCGCGCCGAAGTGAAAAGCGTGGCCGATGCCGGTATTCATGTCGAGATGCATACTCATCGCCACCGGTCACCCAGGGAACGGGACTCCTTCGTCCGCGAACTTTCCCAGAACGCGGCTTCCATTGAACGCTTAACCAACCGCGAACCGGCACACTTCTGCTATCCATCGGGCGTGCATTGGCCGCAGCACTTGCCCTGGCTGCGTGAACTCCGCATCCTCTCTGGCGTGACATGCCGCCCCGGCCTCGCCTCGCCCTCTCAAGATCCCTTGTTGCTCCCGCGCGTAGTGGATGGCTCACAGCTTTCCGCGTTGGAATTCCAAGGCTGGCTCTCCGGTGCCGCCGCTTTATTTCCCCGCCGCAGCCGGAAAGAATTCACCGCCGAAAACGGTATCGCTCAGGCCACCGCTTTCCAGAATATCGCCGTATCGCACCAGGTCTGATCGGGAAACAACGCATAGCGTGGAATTTCGCCCACCCGCGTCCATCCCAATCGGCTGTACAGCCTGTCCGCGCCCCCGCCCGCTACCGTGTCCAGCACCAGCAGCGTTTTCCCCTCTGCTTTCGCCGTCTCTTCCACCGCTTGCATCAACAGCGCCGCGATTCCCCGGCCGCGCGCCCGCCGATGCACCAGAAGCTTCGCCACATCGGCGCGATGGCTCTGGTTCGGCGGCATCGCCAGCACGA
>JBBROT010000247.1:0-5746 GCA_038229155.1 Bryobacterales bacterium
CAGCATCTGAAGATAAGCGGGCGTTTCGATTCGGCCCATGAGGAACTTCAGCAGGGCAAGTACGACGAGAGCATAGGGAAGGTAGTGCAGCAGCGTGTGCGGGCTATCGCTCCAGTCACCACCGATTGTTTGCGCGTTGAACTGAATGGTTCTGATAAGTGAGGGGGGAAGCAGAGGCGAGACGGCCAGATATGCTGCGGCACCGATGGCCGCGGTACGAAGCCAGTCACGCCAGGGCCGCCCTGCGATGAGGTAGCAGGGGATGAGGATGGCGAGAGCGAATGCGCCTAACCAGTTGGTGCAGGCAACAGCGGCGATGGCGAGTGCTGCGAAAGCGTAGGTGAGGGGGGTGCGACGTTCGAGTGCTATATCGAGCGCGTACACGGCCAGGGGAACCAGTGTCAGGGCGGCGACGTGCGGGCCGTCGCCATAAGCCACTAGGGAGCCAAGTCGGCGCGGGCGGAGCGGGTGGCCCATATCGTCCGCTACAGCGCGAACCAGAAGACCGCAGGGGGAGACAGCGGTATAGAGCAGCGCGGCGCAAAAGCTGGGGAGCAATCGGCGGGAAAGACGCGCAATGAGGAGGTAGGCGAAAACCGGCCCGAGGCAATAGAAAAGCGCGGTGATGATGTGGTGGGCGCGGGGCACGCCTACGCGAGAGACGGCCGCGAAGAGGGCGACGATGTAATGCAGCAGCGGCGGGTAAGAGTTCTGGAAGGGGATGCCGCCGTACCAGGCGGGCCACCAGCTCAGGTCGGGAAAGCTCAGCAAAATATGGCGGCTGATGCCCAAGTAGGCGCCTTCGATGGAATCCATGCGATGGCTATACTCCAGACCGAACACGCGGATGGACACATACGCGTTCAGCGCAAACAGGGTCAGGGCATATCGCAGGCTCACGCTGGGCATCGGCGTTACATTGGATTATGCATGATCGCGGCACCGTGGAGCAGATGCGTTCCGAATGGAACGAGCGCGCTCGCGAAGACGCGCATTATTACGTAGCTTTCGGGCGGCGCGAACAGGATGACGAAGAGTTCTTCGCAACCGGCGCGGACGTGGTTCGCGCTCTCCAAGCGGAACTGAAGCGCTTGCCGCGGCACCTGCCGCACCCCCGCCGCGCACTCGAAATCGGCTGCGGGCCGGGCCGTCTGCTTCGTCCCATGAGCGTGCACTTTCAAGAGATCCACGGCATCGATATCGCCGATGAAATGGTGGGCCGCGCCCGCGCGAATCTGGCCAGCGTGCCTCATGCTCACGTCCATCACGCCGAACAGTCAGACCTGCGCGCATTCGCCGATGGCTACTTCGATTTCGTCTATTCCTACGCCGTCTTCCAGCACATCCCTTCAGGCGAAGTGGTCTTCGGGTATCTGCGCGAAGTGGCCCGCGTGCTGGCCTCCGGCGGCATCGCCCATCTTCAGTTGAATGGCCTCGCGAAGTCCGCTCAGACATACACCACTTGGAGCGGCTTCCGCATTAGCGCCGAAGAAGTTCGCTCTTTCGCGGCGGCAAACGGTCTGCAGTTGCTCGCGCTCGATGGCGTGGGCACGCAGTACATGTGGACCACTTGGCGCAAGTCCGCTCCCGTCAGCATCCGGGCCATCGCCAACTCGCACACAGGTGAACAGGCCGTGCCCGCCAGCGGACGTTTGGCCTCCGCGTCACTCTGGGTGGAGAACCTGCCGCAAGACTGCGACTTAAACACTCTCACCGCGATGGTAGACGGCACCCCTGCAATGAACACGTACGTGGGGCCGGAGCATGGGGGCTTGACGCAATTCAACGTCCTGCTTCCCGCCGGCACGCGCACCGGCCTGGTTCCCGTCACGCTCAGTTGGGCCGGACGTACGCTGTGCTCCACCGCATGGATGCGCGTGATCGAGCCCGGGCCCGCCGTTCCACGCATCGAAAGAGTCACGGACGGCACGAACCTGATGGCGGACCGGCGCATCGAAGGCGGCACCGTAAAGCTACAAATGGAAGAAGTGTCCGATCCCGAAAACTTCCACGCGACCATCGGCGGCCACCCCGTGCGCGGCGTGGAGATGTTCTGCATCGATCCGCGCAACCAGCGCTGGGACATCAGCTTCTGGCTCCCCGAAGCCACCGCCCCCGGCCCGCATCTTCTGGAAGTACGCCTGGGCGAACGGCGATTCGAACCCATCGCGTTGCAGGTGGCGGAATGACCCTGCTGCTCGCGCTACTGCTCTTCGCTGTTTCTGACGAATCCACTGTTGCCGCGAAGCTTAAAGCCGGAACCGGGAATATAGAGTTGCCCTCCGGCGTTGTGGAGATTTCGCGCGAGATGGAGATCCCCGCCGGAGCTCACGACTTGGTCATTCGCGGCGCGGCCACCGGCACCATCCTGCGTGCCACCCCCACGTTTCAAGGCCGTGCATTTTTTACTTCAAAAGGTGCCCGCAATATTCGCTTTGAAAAGTTTTCCCTCGAAGGAAACCGCGCCGCCATCGCGAAGCCGCAAGCGCTCGCGCCGTCCGATGTGCCGTTCGCCCAATGGACGCGCAACAACGGGATCGTGCTCGAAGGAGCCGCCGGTGCCACCGTCTCCGCTGTCACCATGAAAGAAATCGCGGGCTTCGCCATCCTGGTTAGCGATTCCACGGCAGTCCTCATCGATGCCGTCACCATCGAAAATTCAGGCTCTCTAAACGCCAAGGGCCGCAACAATGCCACCGGCGGAATCCTGCTCGAAGAAGGCACCGCCGATTTCGAAGTGCTGCGCTGTGAACTGAAAAACATCGGCGGCAATGGTATCTGGACGCACTCCCTTTACAAGCGCAAACGCAACGCGCGCGGCCGCATCGCGGAGAACAAATTCGGCGACGTGGGCCGCGATGCCATCCAGGTAGGCCACGCCACGGAAATTACCGTGGAGAGCAACACGGGCGATCGCATTGGCTACCCCGTGACAATGGTGGACGCCGAAGGCGGTGGAGTGCCCGTCGCCATCGATACCGCCGGGAACACCGATAAATCCATCTACCGCAACAACCATTTCGCCGAAGTCAACGGCAAGTGCATCGATCTCGATGGCTTCCACGATGGCGAAGTTCGCGGCAACGTCTGCGAGAATCATGACGAAGCTGCGAATTACCCGTTCGGCAACTACGGCATCATCATGAACAACAGCAATCCGGATATGCAGTCGCGCAACGTGCTCATCACCGAAAACACAATCGACGGCACGCTGTACGGCGGCATCTTCGTCATCGGCACCGGCAACCGCGTCACCAAGAATCACCTGCTGAACCTGAACATGGCCCACTGCCCCGCGAACGCGGCAAAGTTCGGCTGCTTCCTTGGCAAAGACGAGCCCGACATCCTGCGCACCGGCATCTATCTCGGCAAAGGCGCGGACCGGCCCGACCCCGCGCGCGCCAACGCCATCGAAGACAACGAAATTATGGGTTACGACATGGGCCGCCACTGCATCCACGTCGCCCCAGGCGTTCTGTTAGACCGGAACACCGTCCGCCGGAACAGTTGTTCCGACGATGCCGCGGTGGACGCGCGAAATAGCATGCACCAGCTTCCGGTAAGGCGGTTCGGCCGGGTTATCGAAGAAGAGTAGCTCGCCGTCCCGCCATGTGGAATAGAACCAGCGGGCCGCGATAGCCAGATACTCCTGGCGCTCACGCAGAGGCTGCTCGATTGCCGTGAACTCGGAGTACACCTGCCGCACGGTGCCATCGAGCGACACCGGCTTCCCTTCCACCAAACGAAAACTAAGCCGCTTCGAACCCTGCCAATGCCCGAAGCGGAACAGCGAAAGCTCAACCGATTCCGGCTCCGCGCTGGGCGTGACCGCGATGGCATGAAGCGAATCCACCGGTAGCGCCATCTCATCGCGCAGCTTGCGCACGTCCTCAATCTTTTCAATCCGCTTGTGCTGGCGCGCGGCTTCTTCAAAATCCATGTCTTCACTGAAGCGGTCGCGAATCTGGAGAGCGGAATTGAGCAGCGTTAAGCCCGACGTATTCAGAAATTGAGCCGCGCGTTCCACCTCAGTCGCGTATTCTTCCTGGCTGACTTGCTCCTGGCAGGGGCGCAGACACATCCCCATCTCGCCATAGACGCAGCCGGCGTGTTCCGGCGACGGCCGCAGTTCTTCCAGACATCGGCGCAACTGAAACAGATCCAAAAAGCGGCCTTCGAAACGCTCCGCCGAAGCGCGGCTGGGGAACGGCCCGAAATTCACACCGGACGTGCGCGGCAACTGCGACACAATATGGCTACGCGGGAACCGGTTCGCGAATGAGATGCGAATGTAAAACGGCATCCGCAAATTCAACAGCTTCAAATATTTTTCCGGGAAGCAGGTTCGCGCCAAACCGTACATCAACATCTGCGATTCCAGCGTGGAGCCGGTCACCCAATACTCCACATGGTCCACCGCGCCCAACAGGTTCGGCATCCGTGCCAGCCGCAGCAAGCGGCGCTTCAGCACTCTGGTTTTGGACAGATACGGCTCGCGCGAGGAATCTTTCATCCGCAGCAAAAATACCGCCGGCCTGTTCGGCACCGCCTCAATTGCCTGTTCGTTAAGAAGAACCTCCACTGACACTTTCCAGCATGTCACGACCCGAGATGTCGGCCAAGGCCATTCGTACGATCTACGGCATGATGCGACCCATCGAGCCGTAACTCCACCTCAATTTTCGGAACGGTCACTTGCGGCTCCTGGACCACCGGAGCGTCCGACAGCAGTTCTTTCACCAAGTCCGTTTCGCTGGGCCGCCGCATCTTTTCCACCTGTCGGATCGTCTGCAGCGCCCGCAGCGCCGCCGAGCGCACGCCAGGAACCTTATCGCGCATTAGGGGCGAAAGCGTCGGAAGGAAATCGGCATTCCCGATTTTTCCCATGACCCAGGCGGATGTCATCCGAAACTCCGGCTTGGAATCGAACGCGAGCCGTGAAACCAAGCCGTTCACTTTTTCCTCGCCGGCCAGGTATAGGCCGACCATCGCATTCCCCACCACACGGTTATGCCTGTCTTCCATGCAATCCCAAAACAGCTGCTGAACCGGCGGACTATCGTTTCCCCACACCGCCTCGATTGCACTGCCTCGGATACGCGGATCGGTTTCCTCGGAAAGAATTCGCTCGGCGTACTCGGCATTCTGCACCCGCTTGCCGATCAGAAGAGTGGCTTTTGCCGAGATCTTTTGGTCGGCGTGCCGTGTCAAATGGCTCAAAATGGGCACGATCCGATTGCCGGGCGAAAGTTCGTCCAGAATGTCCAGGGCCCTTTCAGCCGCCCGGCCTATTAAGGTGTCAGGCGTGGATCCGTTGGGTGCCGGTAGCTGCCTCGCAAAGCGGATATCGAGAGAAGGGTATGTACTCATGAGGCGACGGGTGACAATAATCGCCTGCGCACGGCTCAATACCGCATCCGAAAGCTGTTTGAAAAGAGAAGGCTGCTTCATCAGAAGCATGGCCAGGTACTTGAATCCCGCCGCTTCGGTGGCGTTCAAAAGCATCGACACCGCGACTGGCGCGAAGACTCTCGGCGTGTCGGTGGCAAAACGACGCATTAGCTCAGCGCTAAGGGGGTTCGATTGAAACTCCGCAACCGCGCGCTCCAGGCACTCTCTTACCAGCAGTTCTTCAGTTGCCATGATCCCGGTCCATACAATCTTATCGACCAGTCCGGCAATTACTTTAGTCTTAGGTTGCTGAAATTCTAATTCGGGACGGGTGACTTAGTAGGTGTTGTGAGCG
>JBBROT010000248.1:0-5732 GCA_038229155.1 Bryobacterales bacterium
AACACGCGAACGTACTGCGCATCGTGATGGGCGAGGCCAGTGGCGCTTCGGAAGCCACTTCTGTCAGCGTGATTGAGGCGAACATAGACGATTCCACGCCGCAGGTGCTTGCCTACACCGTGGAGCGGTTGATGTTGGCCGGCGCGCTGGATGCTTCCCTGCAGCCACTCGAAATGAAAAAAGGCAGGCCGGGCTCGCTTCTGCGAGTGATCGCCGAACCAGGCATGCAGGATGCACTCGCCGAGATTATCTTTGCTGAAACGTCCAGCCTGGGCCTCCGTATGTATACCGCCGAACGCCGCGTGCGGCCGCGCCACTGGGTGGACGTGCAAACGGAGTACGGCCCGGTGCGCATGAAAGTTTCGGGCGACCATTCCTACGCGCCCGAATATGAGGATTGCCGGACGCTGGCGATGGCGAAACAAGTGCCGTTGCGGCAGATACTGGCGGCAGCGAATCAAGCCTACTTACAACTCAAGAAATGAAATTCTACTTAACCACGCCGCTCTATTATGTCAACGCGGCTCCCCACATCGGGCACACCTATACAACGCTGGCCGCGGATGCCATCAAGCGCTTTCACACTCTGAAAGGCGACCAGGTGTTCCTCACCACCGGCACTGACGAGCATGGCCAAAAGGTGGAGCGCTCCGCCGCCGCCGCGGGGAAGACCCCCGAAGATTTTACCGATGCGGTCTCGAACGAATTCCGCCGCCAGTGGGATACGCTCGGCATCCCCTACGATGCCTTCATCCGCACCACGGATCCGAAACATCACAAGACCGTGCAGTGGCTGTTCGAGCGCTGCCTGGAGCGCGGCTACATCTATAAAGGCAGCTATACCGGACAGTACTGCGTGTTCGATGAGCTCTATGTGAACGACGCCAAGCCCGGAGACAACTGCCCGGATTGCGGCCGTTTGACAGAGACGGTTACAGAAGAAAATTACTTCTTCAAGCTATCCGCTTTTGCCGAACGTCTGCTGACGCACTACGAACAGAACCCCACATTCATTCAGCCGGAATCGAAAAGGAATGAGGTGCTGAGCTTCGTTCGCGGCGGCTTGAACGATCTTTCCATCAGCCGCTCCAATCTGAAGTGGGGCATCCCCCTTCCCGTGGAAGGGCACCATGTTTTCTATGTGTGGTTCGATGCCCTGATCGGCTACATGAGCGCTGTCTCCGATACCGGTATCTGGCCCGCCGATCTGCATCTGGTGGGCAAGGAGATTGTCCGCTTCCACGCCATCTTCTGGCCCGCTTTCCTGATGGCTGCAGAACTGCCACTGCCGAAGCGGATCTACGCGCACGGTTGGCTGCTGTTTGAAAACGATAAGATGAGCAAATCGCGTGGCAACATCGTGCGCGCCGAGCCCATTCGCGACGTGATGGGCTTCGACGCGCTGCGTTATTTTCTGCTGCGCGAAATTGTGTTCGGCCAAGACGGCAGCTTCAGTTATGACGCGCTGATTGGCCGCTATAACTCCGAGTTAGCGAACGGCCTGGGCAACCTGGTGAGCCGCACGCTCACTATGGTGAACCAATATCGCGGCGGAGTGATTCCGTCAGGCACCGATGCCGCCATCGCCGCCAAAGCCGCTGAATCCACCGAAGCCGCTCTCGCCTATTACGAAAATTTCGAATTCTCAAAAGCACTGGAAGCGGTCTGGCAACTGCTCTCCGCTGTGGACGGATTCATTGTCGAACAAGCTCCCTGGAAGCTGGCGCGTTCTGAAGACAAAGCCGCCGCCGAACAGCTCAACAACGCGCTGGCAACAGCGGCGGAAACGCTTCGCTTGGCTTGCATCATTCTGTCCCCCGTGCTTCCGGAATCCACCGCAAAGATCTGGGCGCAATTGGGAATGACTATTCCGCTGGAAGCGGCGCGCGTAGCCGATCTCGCCTGGGGCGGCTCGCTAAGCGGGCAAAAAATCGGTGAGATCTCCGGTGTCTTTCCGCGCATCGATCTGAAAGAGGCCGTTGCAAAAATGCGCATGCTGGAAGAGAAGGTGTCGGCCGAACAGCGCTTGCTTCTGGGTAAGCCGGAGCAGGAAGCTGCTACCGAAGCGGCCCCGGCAACCGTGCAGCCGCCATCGCCGAAAATCGCGTTCGACGATTTCGCGAAGGTTGACCTACGCGTGGGCCTCGTGCTTTCCGCCGAGCGCGTCAAAGGTTCTGACAAGCTGCTTCATCTGAAGGTGGATATCGCCGAACCGGAGCCGCGCACCATCGTGGCCGGTATCGCGCTTGCGTACACGCCAGAGCAGTTAATCGGTCGGCGCGTGGTAATTGTTGCGAATTTGGAGCCCCGCAAATTGCGCGGCATCCAATCGAATGGAATGATTGTGGCGGCGTCTTTAGAAGGGGAAGCGCCGGTGCTGGCTGGGTTCGCGGAAGATGTCCCGGTCGGGGCGCGCTTGAAGTGAGGCTGGTAGATTCTCACTGTCATTTGGATCATAAACAGTTCGCGGGCGACGTAGCCGGAGTATTGCGCCGCGCGGCTGATGCCGGGGTAGATCGCATGCTGACAATTGGAACGGGCGATGGACCGAATGATTTGGATTGCGCGCTGAAGATTGCGCTGCAGTGTCCCAACGTATTCGCCACAACCGGCATCCATCCGCATGACGCCTCGAAAGCCGACGCAGCCTCGTTCGAGTGGCTGCGGACACTTGCGCGCGAAGAAAAAATTCTGGCCATCGGTGAAATCGGCCTCGATTACCACTACGATTTTTCTCCGCGCGAAACTCAGCAGCACGTGTTTCGCGAACAACTGAACATCGCCGGTGAAGCCGCCAAGCCGATCATCATTCATACGCGCGAAGCCTGGGACGATACGCTACGCATTCTGAGCGAACAGTGGCACGGAGGAACCGGCATTCTGCACTGCTTCACCGGCACTCCGCAACAAGCCATGCAAGCGGTCGAGCTTGGCTTCTATCTCGGCATCGGCGGCGTGCTCACTTTCCACAAATCCGCCGATCTCCGCGAAGCCGCCCGCGCCATTCCCGCGGGCCGGCTGCTGCTCGAAACCGATGCGCCGTATCTTGCGCCTCTCCCTTATCGCGGCAAGCGGAATGAACCCGCGTTCACCGCCATCACCGCCGCAAAATTGGCGGAAGTGCGCGAGTGTTCCGTCGAGGACATCGCGCGGCAGACCACAGGGAACTTTGACGCCCTGTTCCATTTGCCGCATCCAAAACCGAATGGTTACACTGAGGATTCCCATGGGGACCGGTAAGCTGGGCCAATTGTTCACCTTGCACGAGCTCTCTGAGCTGGTGCGGGACGATCTTCGCCTGGTGGAAAAAGAGATCGGCCTGGAATCGGTGGCCTCGGTGGATGCGGTCACCACCATTGCGCAATACCTGCAAGGCAGTGGCGGCAAACGCCTGCGTCCTTCGCTGCTGCTGCTGTGCGCGAAATTGGTGGGCAACTCCGGCCAGAGCGCCATCCGCATGGCGGCGGTGGTGGAGATCCTCCATTCCGCCACCCTGATGCATGATGACGTGATCGATGTGGCGCAATCCCGCCGCGGCCGCCCGTCCACCAATGTGCAGTGGGGCAACCATACCTGCGTGCTCGCGGGCGATTGGCTGTACATGCAGGCATTTCACATTGCTCTGCGCGAACGCAATTTTCACCTGCTGGACTTGCTGATCGGCCTGACGCAACTCATGGTGGAAGGCGAATTGATCCAACTCGAGCGCATCGGCAAAATCTCCGTCACCGAAGCCGATTGCATGGAACTGGTGGACCGCAAAACCGCCGGTCTATTCAGTGTCTGCGCGAAGCTTGGCGCGGTGGTGGCTGGCGCGGATAGTGCCGCCGAAGAGCGCCTGGGCGAGTATGCCTGGAATATCGGCATGGCCTTCCAACTCATTGACGATCTGCTGGATTTCACCGCGCGCGAAAAAACGCTCGGCAAGCCCGTGGGCGGCGACCTTCGCGAAGGCAAGATCACGCTGCCCCTGGTTTATGTCCTCGAACGCGCCACGGCCGAAGAGCGCGCCAAGATCGAGACGGTATTGCGCGAGCGCACTTACACGTCCGTGCCGTTCGAGTATGTGCGTAACCTGATTGAGAAGTACTCCGCGGTGCAGCGTGTGCAGGAGCGCGCGCACCAGTTCACCGCCAAGGCCCGGCACCTCATCGCCGCCTTCCCCGATTCGCCCGCTCAAAATGCGTTGTACGCTGTTACAGATCTGGTCACCGACCGCGATCACTAACAGCATGAAACCACTATTTGCCGTTGCGCTGATACCAGCGCTGCTCTATTCCGCGGATGTTTCGCTTCGCGGGTTTCCCTCTGACAGGGCCGCCGTGGAACGCCGGTGGGAAGAGAAGATGCGAGCCATCCCTGACGCCGCCCGCGTGGGCCGCTATATCGAACGCATGTCGCGGGAGCCCCACTTGGCGGGCACGCCGCAATCGAAAGCAGTTGCCGATTACCTGGTGGGCTTGCTGCGCGAATGGGGGCTCGATGCGCGCCTCGAAGAGTTCGAAGCCTTGCTGCCTACACCCGGGCCGCATCGCCTGGAAATGGTAGCGCCGAAAGTCTTTCGCGCGAAGCTTCAAGAGCCGGCCGTGAAAGAGGACAGGTCTTCTTCCAACCAGAATCAGGTGCCCGGCTACAACGCTTACTCCGGCTCTGGAGACGTCACCGCGCCCGTGGTCTACGTCAATTACGGTGTCCCCGCCGATTATGAAGTGCTCAGGAAATTGGGCATCGACGTAAAGGGCAAGATCGTGATCGCGCGCTACGGCGGCAGTTGGCGCGGCACCAAACCCAAAGTGGCTCAGGAGCATGGTGCCGTGGGTTGCCTGATTTATTCCGACCCGCGCGACGATGGCTATTACCAGGGCGATGTTTTCCCCAGGGGCCCGTACAGGCCCGCGGATGGCGTCCAGCGCGGCAGCGTGATGGATATGGCCCTGTATCCGGGCGATCCGCTTTCCCCCGGCTTCGCGTCCGAAAAAGGTGCCAAGCGGCTGGCTTTGAAAGAAGCCAAGACGCTGATGAAAATTCCGGTGCTGCCCATCTCTTATGCCGATGCGGCACCGTTCCTTGAAAATCTGGAAGGTCCGGTCGCGCCCGAAGATTGGCGTGGCGCGCTCGCCTTCACGTATCACATCGGCCCAGGTCCCGCGAAGGCGCATCTGAAAGTGGAGATGGACAATTCCACGCACCCGCTTTACGACGTGATTGTCCGAATCCCCGGCAGTGAGCTTCCCGATGAGTGGGTGCTCTACGGGAACCATCACGATGCCTGGGTTCATGGGGCCAGTGACCCGGCTAGCGGCGCGGCACCGCTGCTTGAAACAGCGCGATCGCTTTCCGAACTGCTGAAGCAGGGTTGGAAGCCGAAGCGCACCATCCTCTTCGCGCTCTGGGACGGAGAAGAGTTCGGCCTGGTGGGGTCCACCGAATGGGTGGAGAAGCATGCCGAAGAGTTGAAGCAGAAGCTGGTGGTGTATATCAACTCAGACAGCAACGGCAAAGGAAAGCTCGCCGTGGGCGGCTCGCATACGCTCGAAGAGTTTGTGAGCGAAGTGGTTCGCGATGTCAATGATCCTGTCTCCGGAAAGCCTCTGATCGATGCGCCTCGCACCCGCCCTGGCGCGGCCCGCGCGCGAAATACGCTGGCTCCCCCAGAGGACGGCAAGTATCACATCGGCGCGCTCGGATCGGGTTCGGATTACACGTCATTTCTGCAGCATCTGGGAATCGCG
>JBBROT010000249.1:0-5693 GCA_038229155.1 Bryobacterales bacterium
GTGGTGGCACCGCAGTTCCATTGGGACGATTACAAAGGTATAGATGTCAAAGGCAAGACCGTGGTGCTGCTCTCCGGAGACCCGCCCGTAAAGGACCCGAACGACAAATCGAAGCTGGACCCGAAAATGTTCCTGGGCGACGCGCTTTCTTACTATGGCCGCCCTTCCACTAAAGCCGAAACAGCTTACGCGCGCGGTGCTGTCGCGGTAATCACCGTGTTCGCGCCTCGCAACGGCGTGGGCACTCTGGCGCGCTTTGCGCAGAACGCGCCACGCGAAACCATGATCCTGCGCGATGCCACATCGGCGAGCCGCATCTCGGCACAAATATCGCTCGCCGAACCGAAAGCGCGTGAGCTATTCCGCAACCTGGGCTTCGATTTAAACGAATTCCGCGATCGCGCCGTGACGCCTGACTTTCAAGCCATGCCGCTCAATGCCACTGCGTCTTTCCAACTGCGCAATACACTCCGGCAAGTGGATTCGGCAAACGTGGTGGCAAAATGGAATGGCACCGATTCGAAGCTTCGCGATCAATACATCATCTATAGCGGCCATTGGGACCACCTGGGCACCGATGGCGACAAGATCTTCCATGGTGCCAGCGACAATGCCGCCGGTGCCGCCGGTGTTCTGGAGTTGGCCCGGGGCTTCACAAAAACGAAGCCAAAGCGCAGTGTTTTGTTTCTATGGACCACCGCCGAAGAGAAGGGATTACTAGGCGCGCTCTACTACGTGAAGCACCCGCTCTATCCCTTAGCCCGCACGGTTGCGGATATCAACCTCGATTACTTCAGTAACTGGGGTTGGGGCCGCACGCATGATATTAGTATTCTGGGCCTCGGCAATTCCACTCTGGATGACTTGGTTGTAAGCGCGGCTAAGAAGCAAGGCCGGGTAGTTACCGGCGATACCGATCCCGCCGAAGGCTTCTACTTCCGGTCCGATCATCTGGAGTTCGCCAAAGGTGGCGTGCCATCCCTTGAGACCACACCCGGCATCGATTACATCGGCAAGCCCGACGGTTACGGAGACAAGGTGAGGGATAACTACATCCGCAACGATTATCACAAGGTCACCGATCAAGTGAAGCCGGATTGGGATCTGACCGGCGCTGTCGAAGATTTACAGATACTGTTTCAAGTCGGCTATGCCGTCTCGCAGGCGAAGGACCGGCCCGTGTTCAAGGCCGGCGCGCCTTATCAGTTTGCTCCGCGGCCTGGCCGTCAATTCCCTTACAACTGAATAATCCCGCGCCGCACCGCAATGGCTATCGCCTGCGTGCGGTCTTTGGCCCCCAGCTTGTCCATCACATGCTTCATGTGAACTTTCACCGTCTCTTCGGAGATGAACAGTAACTCCGCGATGTCCTTGTTGCGATTGCCGCCGCTCACTTGGCGCAACACTTCCAATCTCGCGGTTCGTCAGGCTCTCATCGCCCACGTGGCTGGCAAGGTGCGCGGCCACATCCGGCGAAATTCGTTTCTTGCCCGCGTGTACCTGCCGGATCACCTCCACCATCTCTTTCGGAGCCGCGCTCTTCAGTAGGTAGCCTCGCGCTCCGGCCTCCAGCGCGCGCTGAATCGTCAGGTCGCCTTCGAATGTGGTGAGCATGACGATGCGGGCATGGGGGAACTCCTGGCGAATGGTGATCATCGCATCGATCCCGCTCAAATCCGGCAGCCTCAAATCCATCAGAGTAATGTCGGGCCGGTGTTCGCGAAACTGCTGAATCGCTTCCATGCCGCTCGATGCCTGCGATACCAGCAGCATGTCCGGTTGATGGTCGATCATGGCGGCGATGCCTTCCCGAAGGTGCCCGATGTTATGAAGCGAAGTGGGGACACTGTGTTGGATGTCATGGTAAAAGTCATCGCGTATTGATGAGTTTCATCTTTTCCGCTCCCGCGCGGCATCCCGGCATCGAGTGTTTTTGTGCTCACCCGCTTGAGGTATGCCGGCATACCCGCTAGAGCTGCATGATGCCCCGGCGCACCGCGATGGCCAGCGCCTCGGAGCGGTCCCCGGCACCCAGCTTCGCCATGATGTGCTTCAGATGCACCTTCACGGTCTCCTCTGAAATGAAGAGCTGTTTAGCAATATCCTGATTTCTGTTTCCACCCGCCACGCGCGCCAGCACTTCCACCTCGCGCGCGCTCAACCGCTCATCGTTGATGTGGTCGATGAGCTGCTCGGTCACCTCCGGCGGAATGCTCATCTTGCCCGCGTGTACCTGCCGGATCACCGCCAGCAGATCCGCCGAGGGCATTCACTTCAACACATAGCCGCGCGCGCCGCCTTTCAGAGCGCGGCTGATTTCCACGTCGCCTTCCGACGTGGTCAGAATCACCACGCGCGCTTGGGGCGATGCCGTTCGAATGGCGATCAGCACATCGATGCCGCAAATATCGGGCAGCCGCAAATCCAGCAGCGTGATGTCCGGCGCATGCTGGCGGAATCGCTCGATCGCTTCCCCGCCTGTTGTGGCTTCGGCCACCACGCACATGTCAGGCTGATTGTTGATGATTGCCGAAAGCCCTTCGCGAAAAAGAGGATGATCGTCAACGGTGAGGACCCGGATACGGCTGGCCATCTCAGTCACAACTTACCTCCAAAGCGTCTCCGCAAGCCCCGCAGGCTGTTCGCCGCCTGGGCCAGGAAACTGTTGCGGGCAAAATCGTGGAACGCGATCCTACCCGGCACCTTCAACTCAATTTCCGGATCGAGCGAATAGCCCACCACGCGGACCTGCCCGCCGATTCGGATCGCGCGGCGTTGCATTTCGGCTAATCCTCGGGAACCAGCCGCTAGCGCCCAGTCCCGATTACCATTGTCGCCCACGCGAACCGTCAAATCTGGCGAGTAGCCGATTTTCATGGTGACGCGATCGGCACCGGAGAGCTGAAACGAATTCCGGATCAACTCCGAACCAAGGCGATACACCTCATCGCGCACGATGGGGTGCACATCGCGCGATTCGCCCTCCACTGAGAGCACGAACTCCGTCGAGCTTGCCGGGCGTGAGGCATCCGCCGCATGCCGGAACGCCTCCGCCAGATCGTTCTTCAGAGCCGTGGATTTGCGCAGGAAGTTTAACGCGGCCCGTCCATCGGATGTGGCCTGCCCCAGCCATCGCGAGAGCTTCTCCATGGTCTGGCGCAGACGCGTCGCGTCCATCTGGCGCTCCGACACTGGTTGATCGGCAAGCATCTTGCTGGCTTGCACGGATTGCAGAAAGGTATCGTGCAGTTCGCCGGCCAGCCGGTTGCGTTCGGCCATACGCTCATCGAAACGCGCGTTCAACCCAGCCGCAATCTGCCACGCGCGCATCTGGTAAAAGCCCCACAGGGCGAGCGCCGCCGCCACCGCGCAGAGAAGCCGGAACCAGATGGTCTGGTAGTAAGCCGGAGTCACGATGAAGGCCCAGGTGGCACCTTCTTCATTCCAGACGCCATCGTTGTTGCACGCGATTACGCGAAACCGGTAAGGACCTGGTGAAAGGTCGGTATAGAAGGCCTGCCGCCTTGTTCCGGAATCGCGCCAGCTTTCATCGCGACCCTCAAGCCGGTAACGAAAGCGCACTTTTTGAGGAACCACGAAGCTGAGGGCCGTGTAATCGATTTCTAGGTCTCTGGTGCGGGAAGGCAAGCGCATGTTTTCCGTGGGAGCGTGGCTGTTGCGATCCGTAACAATCGCCTCGATACGTACGGGCGGCGGGACGGAATTGTGCTGTACGCGCTTCGGGTCAACGAATTGAACCACGTTGTCATTGGTGAACCACAAGCGCCCGCCAGGGCCCTTGATGGCCGCGGGGCTGAACGGCGTGCGGCCCGGCGCGGCACCGTCGAAGACGTCAAAAACTGTTACGGCAATATTCGCGTCCGTATGTTCCCACCACTTTCGCAACTCGCCGGATGAGATTCTGAGCATGCCGCACGCGGCGTATAGCCAGAGCGAACCCGCGTCATCTTCCACCAGCGAAAACACGTCGTCGCAGGGCAGGCCATTCGTTCGACTCAGCCGCGCTCGCCGGCCGTCTTTCCATCGAACTAAGCCCTTCGGCGTAGCACCCCAGAGGGAACCATCTGAACCGGCCAACAGACCCTGCACCGGGCCTTGATCGCCCGCAGCCAACAGATCGGCCTGGCCGGAGCGATAACGCCTCAGGTTTCCGGTGCGGTCGCCCAGCCAGATGCCCGCCACACGGTCGGCGGCTAAACTGATGGTTCCCGTGGCTTGCGGAATCATTTCCTGCACCGCAAGGTCCCGAATGCGGAACAGATTGCGCGGCTTGCCCGTAGCCAGGGCCCAGATGTTCCCTTCCGTATCTTCTGTGATGGCGGTCACCATGCCGAACGCCTTCTTGTCCGGGGTTCGCAGAAGGCGGAAGTGGCCGTTCTCCTTTACGGCGAGTTCCGCATCCACTCCCGCCCAGAGCCTGCAGGTGTGGTCTTCGAACAACGAGGTGACGCTCGATCCGGGCAAGCCGTTCTTCGCGCCCGTCACCGAGAGTTTGCGGTCACGAAGAGAGACCAGAGATTGCCCATTCGACACCCACAGGGTCCCGCCGGGCGAAGGGAACACCGCACCGACCACGTCCGCGCTCAAGCCCTCTCGCTTCGAAAGGGTGGAGTCGGGCAATTCGCGAAAGCGGTCGATGCCGCGCTCGGAGACGGTCCAGATACTTCCTTCGCGGTCCTCATAAAAGCCGCGCACGGTATCGCTCGATAGGCCGTCGGCTTGGCGGAACCGGTCAGTGGTGCCGGCACGCACGTGATACAAGCCGTCATTCACGGTGGAGATCCACGTGGCACTATCGCGGTCGATCAGAAGTCCACCGACCGATAGCGACGAGGCGTCCGTATCCGGCATGGCGTAACTGTTCCATGCGTTTGAAACGATGGATTGCAGGCCGAAGCCAGTGCCGCTTTGCCCTATGCCCACCAGCACGGTTCCGTCCGCTTTCAAGGCGAGGGCCTCGACGCCCGTGTTGCCCTGCAAGTGCTTCAGCCTGTCCTCAAAAAAGTTAGTTACAGAACCGGGCTTCCAATGGCACACGCCCACCGTAGTGCCGATCCAGACGCCGCCGTGGCGGTCGTCCACCAGCGTCTCCGCCCATGTGAACGCGATGCCGTCCGCCTTGCCGAAGCAGCGTGCTTCGCCGTTCTTCACGCGGCACAGCGGTCCACTCTCGTCGCGGGGACGTGATTTGGCCGCCCAGATGGTGCCCTCGCGGTCTTCCACAATCGCATTGATTCTGCCGGCGATGGCGGGGTAATTGACCACGTGCCCGTTCGTCCAATGGCTCAGGCCGGCACCGGTGCCGATCCACAGACTTCCATCGCGAACACCGGCTAAAGAGACAATAACGGTGTCAGGAAGGGCTTCACCCGCGGGCGCCACCCAAGGTACGAAGCGAACGCCATCGAAGCGGATCAGACCCACTTCGGTGCCGATCCAGATGTAGCCGTCAGTGGTTTGCGTGAGCGCATGGGGCGCGCCCTGGAAGACACCATCTGTGACGCCACGCGGTGTGTCCGTACTGCGAGACTGCGCGATCGACGTTGAGCGCGCTCAAGGTGGAGCCGAAGAACAAGAAGAGCGAAAGCCGTTCGGTTCGGGTCACATCTCCGCGCGCAACACTTTTCCAGCTTACGCATGTTGGCATTGGCTTAGAGATGCAAGAGGCTCGA
>JBBROT010000250.1:0-5651 GCA_038229155.1 Bryobacterales bacterium
CGCCCGATAGCTTGACTTCGATCATCACATCCAGCGGCTTTTCGCAATCGTTCAGGCGGCGGGCAAGCTTGACGGACTCGACCGTCTGAATGGTGTCAAAAAGGGAGCAGGCCTTGACCGACTTATTCGATTGCAGATGCCCGATCAGATGAAACTTCGCTCCGGGCAGCGTTCCCGTGAGCGGCTTTTTTTCTTCCCATTCCTGGACGTAATTTTCGCCGAATTCGCGCATGCCGAGCGCATACGCCGTCTGGATGACCGGGGCGGGAAAGACCTTGGTGACCGCGAGCAGCAGAACATCGGAAACAGGACGGCCGCTTCGCGCACAAGCGTTTTCGATGCGCTCCCGGACGGCCAGCAGGCGCTCCGCGATTACGGTTTGAGCGTCACTTCCCAAGTTCCCTCATCGACCGGTGTGGTGCCATCGGCGCTGGCGGATTTGTATTTGCCCGCGACCGCCTTACCCGTCACATTGCCTTGCATCGTGGACCGCAGAACGTTTCCGTCCAGCGTATATTCGAAGACAAATTCTACATGGTCGCCGTCTTTGATCAAAGAAATTGGCTTCGTTTTCACATCCTGGCCCTGGTAGGTGAAAGTTGCGGAATCCAACGCTTCGGCGGTGAAGGCGAGAGTCAACTTGCCCGCGCTGGCGGTTGCGCGCGAAGTCCATGAGCCAGCGTAAGTACCAGGCGCTTGCGCGGTGAGACAGCCAATTAATCCAGCGGTGCAAAACAGCAGGCGTTTGAACATGCGAGATATCCCCTTTTTGAGTGTACCCGTTCCGCTCCATTGGCCTTGCGATTGCTTCCCCTGGGTTGGGTAAGGAGAAATTATGAGCACAACTGCCACGAACGACGACGCCATTTCCGTATTGAACGATTTGATCGAAACCAATAAGGACGGGGAGCAAGGTTTCCGCACCGCCGCCGAGAGCGTGACCAACACCGAGTTGAAGACGCTGTTCAATATGTATGCGCAACAGCGCGCGCGTTTTGCGAGTGAGTTGAACAATGAGGTGCTGCATCGCGGCGGTGAACCGGCGCATTCGGGCCATGTTTCAGCCACGCTGCATCGCGGGTGGATCAATTTGAAATCCGCTGTCACGGGCAAGAACGAAACGGCCATTGTGGATGAATGCGAACGCGGTGAAGATTCGGCCAAGAGCAATTACGAAGATGCTTTGAAAAAGCAGCTTCCTTCAGACCTGCTGAGTGTTGTGGAAACGCAGTATGGGGAAATTAAGGCTGCGCACGACAACATTCGCGATCTGAAGCGCGCCGAACACGCGAGCAAGGCTTAACCTGTTCCCCGGGGGCGGCGCGCGAGTGTCCGCCCCGGCAAACTGCTACAACAGGTTTTATGACCAACGACGAATTTCGCAAGCTGATTGAAAAGCGCGAGCAGGATCTGCTGGATGAGATTGACAGGAACCAGACTGAAGCTCGCGAAATGACCGATCAGACAACCACTGAAGCGATGGAACGCATGGTGAATCTGGAAGGGCGCGACACGCTGCTTCGGCATAATGACGCTGATTTTGGGGAACTGACCGAAGTGCGGGAAGCACTGAAGCGGTTGGACGCGGGGACATTCGGGAAGTGCCTCGATTGCGGACGCGACATTCCCGCGGCACGGCTTGCCGCGATTCCCTGGGCTGCGTATTGCCTGAACGATCAGGAAAAGCATGATCGTGATGGTTCGCAAGCCAGCGGCAGCCTTACCATGTAATTTGAATATCGCTGTCATCGGTCTCGGCAATATTGGAACTGTATACGCGGCTCATCTGGCAGCCGCGGGAAGGCATCGTGTCTTCGCGTGCGTTCGGCGTAAGCCAGACCCGCTGGTGGTGGACGGTTCTTTTGGGCGAGTTACAGGCGAGGTGGAGTGGTTCGATTCTCCGCCGCACGCGCCCACCGCCGATTGGATTATTCTTGCCACAAAGACTCAGGACACCGCGTCCGCCGCACCCTGGTTGAAGCATTTAGCAAAGGCGGAATCGCGACTCGTGGTGATTCAAAATGGTGTAGATTCAGAACGCCGCCTGCAACCGGTTAGCCATGGTGCAACCGTGATCCCCACCGTTGTCTATACCCACTCCAAGCGTCTGGGTCCTGGGCACGTGCGGCACATGCGCCCGGAATACGATCTTGCCGTGCCGCCCTCCCCTGAAGCCCTGCAATTGATCGAGCTGTTTAAAGGCACGGCGATCCGGATCGAACAAGAGCCCGAATTTTTGACCGCGGCGTGGCGCAAGTTTCTGATCAATCTGGCGGCAAATCCACTGACCGCGATTGTCGGGCGGGGAATCGGCATTTTGCGGACTGAGGAGATGGAACAGCTTGCCATTCATTTGCTAGATGAAGCGGCGGCTGTGGGCCGGGCTGAAGGCGCGAAGTTGGCTCCTGATGTTGCGCGCGAAGTGCTGACCTGGATGAAGGCTTTTCCAGGCGATACGGAAACCTCCATGATGGAAGACCGCCTGGCTGGGCGACCGCTGGAGTTCGATGCGCTTACGGGAACGGTGGTGAGGCTGGGCGAGATGCACGGGATCGCGATGCCCGCCAACCGAATGCTGCTGGCTCTGCTCAGGGGAATTTCAGAAGCTAATGAGACAAGAGCGCCGGAGGTAGTATGATCCGAAGCGAGTATGTCTGAATATTCCATCGGCCTCGATCTGGGCGGTACGAATTTGCGGGCGGCGGCCATCGATGCCGACGGTCGGTTGCTGGAGAAAGTTTCGGGGTCTACGAATTACTCCGAAGGCCGTCAGGCGCTGGTGGATGATATGGTGCACTCCATTGCACGCTTGCGCAAGAGCATCGGAGCGGCGGGACTCACGGGAATTGGAGTGGTGGTACCCGGGTTCATTCACTTGCGCGAGGGTGTGATTGCGAATTGCAACAACATTACGTGCCTCGAAAACTTTCCCATACGCGATGAGATTGAGCAGCGGCTGGGCGCGCGCGTGATTCTGGAGAATGACGCGAACGCGGCGGCGCTGGGGGAAAAATGGATGGGAGCGGGCCGCGATGTGGAGGACCTGGTGCTGCTGACGCTGGGCACCGGCATCGGCGGCGGCATTATTTCGCGCGGGCAGGTGTTGCACGGCTATATGGGCATGGCGGGCGAATTGGGGCACATCACGGTGGTCCCGAATGGCAATCCATGCGGTTGCGGGAATCGGGGTTGTGTGGAAAAGCATGCTTCGGCACAAGCGATTTCAGCGATGGCGAAGCTCTCCGGTTTGGGCGACGTGACTTCAGAGCAGGTGCATAAGTTGGCGGTGGGCGGCAATGAGAAAGCGAGGGAAATTTTTGCCGCCATGGGCGAAGCGCTGGGCATTGCGCTGGCCACGCTGATCAACACCTTCAATTTTCCGCTGTATCTTTTGAGCGGTGGCGTGCTGGCGGCGTGGGATCAGTTCGCGCCGCCCATGCTGGAGGAAGTTCGCAAACGCAGCTTCACGTTCCGCACATCGAACACGCGCATCGAGCAGGCCACTCTGGGCAATGAGGCGGGATTGTTCGGCGCGGCATACCTGCCGCAAATGCGTGGCGATTCGTTCGCGCTGGCCGCACGGTAAAGCCTATGTGGCTGGGGATCGATACAGGCACGGGCAGCACGCGCGCGCTGTTGGTGGATGAGCGCGGTGCGCTACGGGGCAGTTATACGGCGGTCCATCAAGAGATGACGATGGAGCATCCGCTGTGGGCGGAACAGCATCCGGACGATTGGTGGCGGGCCGCGTGCGATGCCGTTCAGGGCGTCCTGCGGCAGGCGGAGATTTCGGGAGACCGGATTCAGGGCATCGGGCTTTCAGGACAAATGCATGGGCTGGTGCTTTTGGACGAAAGCTACAATGTGATCCGACCGGCTTTGATCTGGTGCGATCAAAGGTCGCAGGCACAGGTGGATTCGATTAACGCGCAAGTGGGTAAGGAGCGCGTGGTGCAGTATACGGCGAACCCGGTGCTGACCGGCTTCACACTACCCAAGCTGCTGTGGGTGCGTGAGCATCAGCCGGAGCTATATGCGCGCGTGCGGCACATGTTGCTGCCGAAGGATTACATCCGGTTCCGGCTGACCGGTGAACTGGCCAGCGATGTTTCGGATGCCAGCGGCACGGCTTTGTTTGACGTGGTGAACCGGCGATGGGCTTTAGATTATGCGGCAGAATTAGGCGTCGACGCCGCGATGCTGCCGCGCATCTGCGAATCGAGCGATGTGAGTGGCCTGGTGAGTGAGGCGGGGGCGCGGCTCACCGGGTTGCGAGCGGGAACTCCGGTGGCTGGGGGTGCGGGCGATCAGGCCGCCAGCGCCGTGGGAAACGGCATTGTAGAACCCGGTATTGTGAGCTGCACGCTGGGGACTTCGGGCGTTGTGTTCGCGCATACGGAAGAGGCGGCCTACGATCCGGCGGGCCGTGTTCATACGTTCTGTCATGCGGTGCGTGGCAAGTGGCACGTGATGGGCGTGACGCAGGGAGCGGGGTTGAGCTTGCAGTGGTTTCGCAATCAGCTTGCGCCCGATGTTCCCTACGATGACCTGATGGCGGAAGCTGCAACGTCTCCGGCGGGCGCGCAAGGCTTGTTCTGGCTGCCGTACCTGATGGGCGAGCGCACGCCGCACCTGGATGCAACGATTCGCGGCGGTTGGGTGGGGCTGACCGCGCGGCACAGGCGAGCCGATCTGATTCGGGCGCTGGTGGAAGGCGTGAGTTACAGCCAGATGGACGGGCTTGAAATTATCGAGAACCTGGGGGTGCCGGTGAACTCGGTAAGGGCGTCGGGCGGCGGTGCGAACAGCCCATTCTGGCGGCAGATATTGGCCGACGTGTTTGCCAAGCCGGTGGTGACGCTGGAGAGCCAGGAGGGGTCGGCATACGGCGCGGCGTTGCTGGGCATGGTGGCGACGGGGGCGTTTTCATCGGTGCCGGAGGCGTGCAGGTCGACGGTGCGGGAGACCGGGAGAGTGATGCCGGAGCCAGCGTCAGAGGCTGTTTATGCCGCGGGGCACAAGGTGTATCAAGGATTGTATCCGGCTTTGCGGGCTGTGATGTAGAGGAAGATGAATCGACTCGAATTTCAGCAACTGGCGGATGCTCTTTCCGTTAGACTACGCAAGTAGGATTCGACAGCGCGCCCAGGCCGGGGACTTCAATGGTAATGATGTCACCGGCACCTAACGCCGCTTCTTCCGTTACGATGATTCCCGTGCCCGTCAGCAATACCGAAGCGGACGGCACACTGTTCGAACGCAGCAGATACTCCACCATGGTTTCGAACTTACGATTCAAGCGCGCGGTGGAGGTGTGGCCGGTGAAGCGCGCGGTGGGGCCCCGCATCACGGTGCAGGTCATTTCCAGCGCGTAAGGGTCGGCCACATCGTCTGGTGTGATCAGGAACGGCCCCAGCGCGCAGCAGGCGTTATAGGTTTTCGATTGCGGCAGGTATAGCGGATTTTCCCGTTCGATATCCCAGGCGCTGACATCGTTCGCGAGCGTGTAGCCCAGGATGGCGCCGCCCTTCCCCAGGATCAATGCCAACTCCGGTTCCGGCGCGGTGAATTTGGAATCGGCGCGGATGCCGACATGCTGATTCGGCCCGACACAAACGCGGCTGGTGCCCTTGAAGAAAATCTCGGGGCGC
>JBBROT010000251.1:0-5593 GCA_038229155.1 Bryobacterales bacterium
CGGAACCAAGCGCGGGAAAAGTGTTCGGCTCAATCTGGTTGTAGTCGTTCCAACTCCAGCGCCCGAAGAGCAAGTGCTTGTCGGAGAGGTGCTGGTCGATCCGTATCGTGAACTGATCCGTATCGAGCGCGCGGGCGGGAGAGAAAGCCGCAGTGCCCGCCGCGGTATTCGGGTCCGGCACAAACTTGGCGAAGAACAGCGCCTGCTGGGAAAGGCGGTTCGCGGGAATGATCTTGCCCGGGAAAGGCAAACGAGTGGTGCCCACTTGCGTCAACGGATCGTAGATCGTGTTCAATCCGGGCGCGCTGTAATCGCCACGCTTCTGCGCCGCTGTGGGTACCAGATTGTTAAAGATCAAACCCTGCCGCTCACGCATGCCCTCATAGTTCACGAAAAAGAACGTCCGGTTGTGTCCGTTATAGAGCTTCGGAATGGTGACGGGACCGCCCACATCGGCACCGAACTGGTTGCGCTTCAGGATGCCGCGCGTGGGCGCAAAGAAATCGCGGGCGTCCAACTTATCGTTGCGAAGAAACTCAAACAGAGCGCCGTGATAAGCGTTCGAGCCCGACTTCGTGGAGACGTTCAGAACGCCGCCGGCGGACGAATATTCGGAATTGTATTCACTCTGCTGCACCTTGAATTCCTGCAAGCCATCGATGGAAGTTTGAATCAGAGTGCCGCCTTGATGATGGTCCGTGATATCGACACCGTCCATCAGGAATGTGGTCTGCGATCCGCGCACGCCGCTGATGGATGTGCCCGATTCATAATTCGGCCGGATGCGCAGCAGATTGCCGCCACCTGGAAGAAAATTCGCGCCCGGCGTCAAGCGCGCCAATTCATAAAAACTGCGGCCATTCAGCGGCAGGTTGACGATCTCATTATTCGTCACCACCTGGCCCAGCGTGCCGGATTCCGTATCGAGCACGGGGGCCACTCCAGAGACTTCCACACTGGTGGCAGTCTCACCGATGCGCAGGTCCACATCGGCGCGGGACGATTGGCCCACCAGCACTTCCAGGTTCGTAATCACAGTGGTCTCGAACCCTTGGAGTGCGACGCGAACCGTATAGATGCCAGGGTTCAGAGGGGTGACGGTGTATTCGCCTTCCCCGTTTGTGCTGACGACCGTGCGTTCATTGGTCGCATTCTGTGTAACGGTAACCTGAGCATTGGGTACTGAGGCATGGTTGGGGTCGAACACCGTTCCCACAATGCGGCCTGTCTGGACTTGGGCGAATACGGCGGACGCCATCGAAAGCAGCAAGACGAATCTGAACATGGATTTTCCTCACTTGTCAGACAAGCTGACATGTTTCCCTAGTGGCGTCGAGTATATTGAGGCAAGCGCTCCAATGTCAAACGCGGGCATTCACACTCCCTACGATGAAGAAGATTGTTCCGGTTCAGAAAATTACGCTCGGTGAGCAAGTGGCCACGCAACTGGCCGCCCGCATCTCCGCTGGCGATTGGAAGCCCGGCGAGAAACTGCCCTCGGAAGCACAGCTATGCGCGGCGCTGAAGGTGAGCCGCTCCACTTTGCGCGAATCGCTGAAGAGCCTGGCCTTCGTGGGCATGGTGCGCATCCAGGCGGGCGGCGGTACGTTCGTGGCTGAAAGCTCAGCGCTGCTAATCGATCGCCTGCTGGCCAGGGGGATGTTGAAGACGGAGAAGGATCTGGCCGACGTTTGGGAGACGCGCATGGTGCTGGAAACCGAACTGGCTGCGCTTGCGGCAACGCGGGCCACCGCGCGCGATCTGAAAGCGATAGACAAACTGCTGGGACGGATGACGGTGGCGGTGCAAGCGGGCGACCCCTGCTATCACGAACTGGATGTGGAATTTCACTTGGCGCTGGCGGCCGCGGCGAAGAACCGCGTGTTATATCAACTGCTCACGCCCATTCGTGGCCTGTTGCAGGAGTGGATCGCGAAGAGCCAGCAACTGCCCGGGCTGGTGGAAAATGCACATCGCCAACACATGAAAATCTGGCAGTGCGTGCGGGAGCGCGATGGGGAGAAGGCGCGCCTGGCGATGCGCGCCCACCTGAAGACTTTTCAGCAAGCCTGGACCTTGATGGGCAAGGTGGCTGGAAAACGATAGCTACCGGGCCTTCAGTTCCACTTCACCGGTCTTGACCAAACCTTCGAAGAACGCCATGACTTTTTCCGTTGGCTGGGCCCCATGCTCCGCGCTGAGAGCATTGCGAATTTCCAGCACGCTGCTGGCCGTCGGGGCAACAAGAGGCAACTTGCAGTTGGCGAGAGGGTAAATACATAATGTAAATATGAAGCGATGAAGTTCGTATGGGACCTCCGAAAGAATCGGGCGAACATTCTCCGTCACGGAATCGCGTTTAAGGATGCGATTCTGATGTTTGACGGCCCCACATTGGAGAAGGCGGATGACCGATTTGCATATGGAGAAATTCGAGTCTACGCGGTTGGCCTCGTAAACGGGTTTGAGATCACTTGATCTATACGGATGTATCGGAAACCGAACGCCGGATCATTTCGGCCTGGAGAGCGGAACGCCATGAAAGAAAAGCCTACTGGCAAAGCCTCAGCTAAGGGCGGCGCCACGGATTGGAAGCGCCTGCGCGCTTTGAGCGACAAGGAGATAAGAAGCGCGGTGGAAGCAGATCCGGAAGCTCGTGCAACCGGCGTGGACTTCTGGAAGAAAGCGAAGATCGTACTACCGCAGGCAAAACAAACAGTTACAATTCGGCTCGACGCGGATCTACTCGGCTGGCTACGGCGGCAGAAGGGATATCAGACGCGGATCAACGCCGTGCTGCGGACCTACATGGAAGCACAGAGGTCTTGAACCGGTTCGCGTTGTTAAGGGCAGCTATCTTGCGGATGCCTTTCCTGAGAAGCGGTTGCTAACTGGGCCGACTGCACATGAAGGTAAAGATTGCGCCGTCAAAGCGAATCTTGCCTGAAGGCCAATCCAGGAATAATACAGCACAGGACAGGGCTGTTTGCTTGATTTCGGAAATAGGACGCGCAAGGTTTTACGAAATTCAATATGCGGTTCGAGCCCACATCGCAGCCCTTTACTACAAAGTTACGAGTTCCAAGATGATAACCAAACAACGTGCCCTGTAAAGGGCTGGTTGGCGCGATTTTTCAAGATGCCGACGATATCGCGCAAAGCATAATCGACAATCTTAAAGCCCAGGGAGCGGCATCCACCACGCTTAGCGATTCTGAACTAAAAAAAATATTGGCTGAGGAGATCGAAGCACAGATTGAAGAATTATCCGTCGTCCTACCCGACGTCAAATCGATCATGTCTGATTATTTCGTTATGGCTCTTATATGAACATCAGGGGAGAAGTGGACTCATTGGGTCTGAGATACGGCCCTGGACATTCTTGTTGAGCGCTACGGAAAGGGTATTCGATCGTTAACGGCAAAGCGGCTAGGGGAGACGGAATCGATTGCTATTATGCTGCTCGGGGACTCAGTTTGTTGGCAGTTGGGGGATGGGCTGGAGCAATCTCTGGAATCGATCATGGGTGCGTAAAAAGTACGAGGAGCTTTTTAGATGCGCTCATGTCCGTGCTTTATCTCTGGATTAATACGAACAGCAACGCTGCTTGCCGGTAGAGCCGGTCAAGGTCGCGATCTGACACCTGTCTGCCAGCCGCATCCATTAGCTCCGCGCGGCATATAATACGGCTGACTACAGGAGCAACACATGGCAACCACGCAGATGCCCGCCGGGCCGCTTACCGCGCACTTTTTGAAAACTCCCAAGCGGATGCTCATCGATAACAATTGGGTGGAGTCCGTTTCCGGCAAGACCTTCGAGGTCTACAACCCCGCCACCGGCGACATTCTCGCGAACGTGGCGGAAGGCGATGCGCGCGATATCGATCTCGGCGTCAAGGCCGCGAATAAAGCCTTCCGCACTGGCGCGTGGCCTGCACTGAGTCCGTCCGAGCGCGGACGTCTGCTCTGGAAACTGGGCGATCTCATCGAGAAAAATCTGGAAGAGTTTGCCGAGTTGGAATCGCTCGATAACGGCAAGCCGTTGACCGTGGCGCGCGCGGCAGATGTGCCCCTGGCGGCGGACCTGTTCCGCTATATGGCCGGCTGGGCCACCAAGATTGAAGGCAATACTATCCCGCTGTCGGTGCCTTACACGCCTGGTGCGCAATACATGGCTTACACGCGCCGTGAGCCCGTCGGCGTGGTTGGCCAGATCATCCCGTGGAATTTTCCGCTGTTGATGGCCGCGTGGAAAATGGGCCCGGCGCTGGCGACCGGCTGCACCATCGTCTTGAAGCCGGCGGAGCAAACGCCACTGAGCGCGCTGCGGCTGGGTGAACTGGTTCTCGAAGCAGGGTTCCCGGCGGGCGTTGTGAATATCGTGCCCGGCTACGGTGAAGCCGGGGCCGCTCTGGCCGCGCATCCGGGTGTGGATAAAGTCGCCTTCACCGGGTCCACCGAAGTGGGCAAGCTGGTGCTGCAGGCCGCATCCGGCAATCTGAAAAAGGTATCGTTGGAACTCGGCGGCAAGAGCCCGAACGTGGTGTTTCGCGATGCCGATATGGACCAGGCCATCGCCGGTGCCGCCAGCGCCATCTTCTTCAACCAGGGGCAGGTGTGCTGCGCGGGCTCGCGGCTCTACGTGGAAAAGCAAGTGTTCGATCAAGTGGTGGAAGGCATTGCCGATCGCGCGCGAAAGATCCGCGTGCTGCCGGGCATCGACCCCGATAGCGACATGGGGCCGCTGGTATCGCGCGAACAGTTTGACCGCGTCTGCGGCTATTTCGAAACGGGCCGGTCAGAAGGCGCGCAGGCACTCACTGGAGGCGCGAAGCATGGCGATAAGGGCTACTTCGTGCAGCCCACCGTGCTGGTGGGAATGCCGCATGAATCGCGAGTGGTCCAGGAAGAGATCTTCGGACCCGTCGTGACCGCGATTCCGTTTACGGAGATGGAAGAGTTGGTGCCGCGCGCCAATGACACCATGTATGGCCTGGCCGCCGGTATTTGGACCAACGATCTGGGCAAGGCGCATCGCCTGGCGAACAGCTTGCAAGCGGGCACGGTGTGGATCAATTGCTTCAACATTTTCGATGCGGCCTTACCTTTCGGCGGCTACAAGCAATCTGGATGGGGCAGGGAAATGGGGCACGATGTGTTGGAACTTTACATGCAAAAGAAAGCGGTCTGCATCAAGATCTGAATGTCTTTTCGTTCAGTTCTGGTGCCGCTGCTCCTGACTATTGCCCCAAAGGTCTTTGCGGACGATTCCAAGTTGATTTTTCCGGCGGCGGAGTGGCAAACCGTCAAGCCCGAAACGGAAGGCTATTCAACAGCCAAGCTGGAGGCGCTTCGCGTTTTTCTCAAGACGCAAAAGACAACCGCCATGCAGATTTCCGTACGCGGCCGCGTCATCTTCGAATATGGTGACTTGAAGCGGGTGAGCAAAGTAGCGTCGGTACGAAAGAGCATTCTGGCCATGCTTTACGGCAAGTATGCCGGCGAAGGTAAGATCGACTGGAACAAGACAGTCGAGCAACTGGGCCTCACCGACGTGGAGCCGTTTCTACCGATCGAAAGAGCCGCCACTC
>JBBROT010000252.1:0-5574 GCA_038229155.1 Bryobacterales bacterium
ACTGTGGAAGACGTCCTCGGCTGTCTGTTCGATGGCGATCATTTCAGCGAGTTCCAGCCGGAGTATGCGGCGGAGATTCTTTGCGCCAACGTGCGCCTGAACGGGCATCCGGTAGCGCTGATTGCGAACCGCCGCGGCTTCCTCAAGCCTCGCATTGGCGGAATTATCTACACGGAGACCGCGCGTAAAGTCGCGTACTTTGTGGAACTCGCCGAGCGCGAATCCACTCCAATCATTTACGTGCAGGACGTATCCGGATTCATGATAGGCCAGCAGGCTGAAAGCGAAGGCATTATTCGCGCCGGTGCCGAAATGGTAGAGGCAATGGCATGCGCTTCGGTCCCGCGTATCGTGCTCACCATCAACCACGCCAGCGGCGCAGGGTATTACGCAATGTCCGGCCAGGGCTTCGATCCGAACTTTACTTTCAGTTGGCCAACCGCCAGAATCGGCGTAATGGAAGGCGATTCTGCCGTGCAGGCATTGTTCTCAGTGGAGCTCGAAAAGCTAAAGAAATCGGGCGCGCCGATTCCCGAGGAACTGCAGCAATCCATCAACCGCACCCGTGAGGATTACGAACGCTGGCTCGACGCAAAGTATGCCGCCGCGCGCGGGCACTGCGATGCCCTCATCGATCCCGGGGAAACCCGCGAGATCCTCACCCTTGCGCTCGAAACGGCACTGAACCGCAAGCGGGCCACAGCGCTCGCACTGGAGTTACTCTCATGATTCGTATCGCGAACGGCCAGGGATTCTGGGGCGATTGGCTGGAGGCCCCGGTTCGCCTGGTGGACGAAGGGTCCATCGATTTTCTGGTGCTCGACTATCTGGCCGAAGTCACCATGTCGATTCTGCAGAAGCAGAAGGAGGAAGACCCGGCGCTTGGTTACGCCAGGGATTTTCCGCCGCTCATCGGCAGACTCGCCGCGCGCCTGAAAGAGCGGAATATCAAGGTGATCGCCAATGCGGGCGGCGTGAATCCGGCGGCCTGCGCGAGGGCCGTGCTGAAGGCAGCGCCGGGGCTTAAGGTTGCCGTGGTGCACGGCGATGACGTGTTCAGCAGGCTCGATACATTCCTCGCGAAAGGCTATGAGCTGCGGGATATGGATACCGCGCAACCCATCACCACCATCCGCCCGCAAATCCTATCCGCGAATGCTTATATCGGGGCGTTCCCTTTGGCGGAAGCACTCGATTCCGGGGCCGACGTGGTCATCGCCGGCCGCTCCACTGATACCGCGCTGACGCTGGCACCCATGGTTCACAAGTTCGGCTGGAAGGCTGACGACTGGGACAAACTCGCTGCAGGCACCATCGCCGGTCACATCATCGAATGCGGAGCGCAATGCACCGGCGGGAATTGCCAGGTGGAGTGGGAGAACATCCCGGATATGGCGAACATCGGGTATCCGATCATCGAAGCGGAGCCCGATGGAACCTTCACGGTGACGAAGCACGAAGTGGCCGGTGGGCGCGTGAATTCCGATACCGTGAAGGAGCAGTTGCTCTACGAACTCGGAGACCCGAAACGCTATCTGACGCCCGATTGTTCCGCCGATTTTACGTCGATTCATCTCGAAGATTCCGGGCCAAACCGCGTGCGGGTCAGCGGTATCAAAGGTGGCCCGCGCCCCCCGACACTGAAGCTTTCCATCAGCTACACCAATGGCTGGAAGGCGATGGGCACGCTGGTCTACAGCTGGCCGCAGGCGCTGCCAAAAGCCCGCGCTGCGGACCGAATCGTGCGGCAGCGTCTGGAAACGCTGGGGCTGCACTATGACGAAATCTATACCGAGTTTTTCGGCGTGAATGCCTGCAACGGGCAGGTGGCGCCGCCGAATGCCGATCCGCCGGAGGTGCAGCTTCGGATCGGTGTGCGAGGGCAGGACCGCAAGACGGTGGACCGCTTCACACGGGAACTGATTCCGCTGGTGCTGAACGGGCCGCCGGGCGCGACAGGGTTCGGCGAAGGCCGCCCGCCCGTGCGGGAAATTGTGGCGTACTGGTCTGCGCTTCTTCCCCGCGAAGAAATTCAAACCACCGTGGAGGTGATCTCATGAAAGTGCCTCTGGCTGCGATTGCACACACCAGGTCGGGCGACAAAGGCGATACGTCGAACATCGGGGTCATTGCGCTGAAGCCGGAACACTATCCCGTGATTCTGCGCGAAGTTACGCCGGAGCGCGTGAAGGCTTACTTTGGCGATTTGGTGAAGGGCGAAGTCGAGCGTTTCGAACTCCCCAATCTGGGCGCCATTAATCTGCTGCTGCATGAAGCTCTGGGAGGCGGCGGAACGGTCTCCCTCCGCGTGGATGCGCAGGGAAAGACCTACGGCGCGGCCTTGCTCAGGATGGAGATTGAGCTTGGCTGAAGTCGCGCAAATAGCACTGAATCGGCCCGACAAGCGTAACGCGTTGAATTTCGATCTCTGCACGCGGCTGGTGCGGGGCATCGACGATGCCGATGCGAATCCGGCCATCGGCGCCATTCTCCTGAAAGGCGACGGTCCGGCGTTCTGCGCCGGCATGGACCTAAAGGAAGCTCTCGAAACCGATTCAAACCAGTTGGCCGACATTCACGAGCGTTTGTTCACTGCGGTGGACCGCGTTCAAAAGCCGATTGTCGCGGCGGTGCACGGTGCCGCGATCGCAGGCGGTACGGGCCTCGTCGCGAATGCACACATCGTAATCGCTGCCCCGGATGCGACATTCGGACTCACGGAAATCCGCATCGGCCTTTGGCCCGTTCTCGTTTTCCGCGCCTGCGCTCTTGCCATGGGGGAACGCCGCGCGACGGAGCTGAGTCTCACGGGCAGAGTCATCACAGCTGAAGAAGCCATGCAATACGGGCTCGTCACGGAAATCTCGGAAGAGCCCCAAACCCGCGCGCTGGAGATCGCCAATATGCTGGCCCAATATAGTTCCGCTGCGATGAGTGCGGGGCTGGGTTACGTGCGCGATATTCGCGGCATGGGGTGGCGCGAGGCAGGCCAGTTGGGTCGTAGAGTGCGCGCCGGTATGATGGCGCATCCCGATTTCCGCACGCGCGCACAGGCTTTTCTGGAGAAGCGCCGCTCGTGAGTAATCTGTTCCGCGAAACCGCGCGGGTTCGCTTTTTCGACGCGGAACCAGGCGGCCGCGCGAGCATTCCGTCTGTCTGTCGTTTGATGGAAGAGGCTGCTGACAGCCAGACCGCGCAGCTTGGACTTTCCATCAGCCAGGTGCGCGAATCCGAGCGGATGTGGGTGCTCACACGCTTCGCTCTGACCGTGTTCGCGCTCCCCAAAATGGGCGACGAAGTGACCGTGGAGACATGGGCTTCTGATCGCACCGGCGGAGCCCGCGCCTATCGCGACTTCCGCATGTTTGACGCAGCAGGCCTGGTTCTTGCCGAAGCGGCAAGTCTGTGGCTGCTGCTCGATCTCAACACCCGCCGACTCGTTCGCCTCCCGGACTCTGTGCTGCAACTCCGGCACGCCGAACGTGTCGGCGCTGGCGCTGTCGATGCCGTGCCGCTCGTCGCGCCTGCAACACAAACCGCACCCGAGGAATTCAAAATCCGCTGGGGCGATCTGGACGAAAACAACCACGCCAATAACCTGCGCTACATCGAATGGGTGCTGGATGCGGTGCCGTTTGAGACGCGTCGTGACGCCTCGCTCGCGTCACTCGATATTCAGTTCCAAAACGAAGGAATGCCGGGCGAAACCGTGTTGTCTGCCGTGGATGGCTCGGAAGATGTTTTCCGACACAGCCTGACCGCAGGCGACGGACGCGTTCTGGGCGTGGCGCGCACCACCTGGCGGCGCGATTAATCTTCTTCTTCGCTGAAGCCCGCGGCTTCCGCCTGGGCCGCCAGTTCTTCGTCGGAAATCTCGCCGCCGAGCACCTGCAGCGCGGCTTCCAGAAAGCTGGCGGGCACCATCAGATGCAGCACTCCCAGCGACATCTTGTCGTTGGCCAACCCGGCCGGGATCTCCGCGCTCTGTAGCAGGCCGCGTGCGATGCGGGCCTCATCGACCACTGTGAACTCACCCACGCTCACCAGTTCTTCAGGCACTTCCGCGGCTGGCTCTTCTTCGTCCTGCACTACCTCAGCCACAACCTCGACAACCGCCCCAGCCAACAGGCCGCGCTCTTCCAGTTCCGCATCATAAACAGCCTGTGCGGCAGCAACAAGGTCTTCGCGCTTTGTCGCCAGCAGGGTCTCATCGGAAAGCAATTCAAAATGCTGCCGGAAGTCTTCAGAGCTGATGTCCACGTGATTTCTCCAATCCGTAGTCTGCCATGCCCGCGACGGCGACGATTCCCAGGGTTGCGATGACCCACAACACGGCAATCCAGACCGGGACTTCCAGACGTGTCAGGCCATGGAAAAACTGCCCGCCCGCCGCGCGGTTGCGCTCCACCAGGCCTGCATAGTAAGGCACCTGCAGCGCGCCCGCGCCATAAAAATCCACCGCTGCCAACGCCGCCACAACGCCCAGGGAAAAGCGCCCCAGCCCTGCCACCAGAATCACGGCCATCATGCTCCCCATGGGCCATAGATACCAGCCCGGAAGATTCGGCACATTCTGGGTGACGAAGTAGACTGCTACCCCGTAGGCCATGGCCGCGAGGTAGGTGCCAGTCATCACCAGGGGTGTCACCAGCGCGGTGTTACGGCTCTTCAATGCCAGCGCCAGTGCGACCAGTCCGGTCATTTCCAGCACTGTATAGATCCAGGACTTCATTACCAGGAAACTCCAGCCTCCGAACCACAGGAACGATTTCGCGATCACATGCGCCGCGCTCAGCCAGTTGATGTGGAATATCGCGCTCAGCATCGCCAGGGCGGCCGGGTGCAGCAACCAGCCGCTGAGCGAGCGTCCCAGTATCACGTTGCGGATGTACCACCACCCCGCGATTCCCAGCGCAACTGCAAGGGCAAGAGCCAGATCCCGCTTGCGCCGCCACCAGACGATGATCAAGGCAGGCACCAGCGCCAGTATGTAAGCCTTCGCCAGCAATGCTGCGCCCAGGCTGCACCCCACAGCAAGCCAGCCGCGCCGGGGGAGCAGCCAGAACAGCAGCGACACGAGCGCAATCGCCAGACAATCGTTTGCCACTCGCGAGACATCGATTACGAACCCGGGCGCAATCGCCAACAGAGCCGCGCACAACACCGCAAGCCGGTCGCCCACTATTCGTCGCGCCGCCATGCAGGTCAGCGGAATCGCTGCGGATGCGATCACCACACTCAATAAACGAAGCAGGAAAACACGCCACCAAAGCGGCCATGCCCCGATCGCACGGAGCGGCAGTGCTACGACCCAATAGTAAAGCGGTGGTTGCTGCGCTTCATAAAAATCAAACCTGCGCGTTGCGGGTTGGTGCGCCCATGCCGTTGGCAAGGCCTCAAGCTCCCGGACCCGCTCTGCCCGCGCCGCTTCCGGCAACGCCCACCACTGCGGGTGCGTCAAATAGGGAGGCCCGATCCATGCCAGTTCATGCGCCAGCGGTGTGAGCTTCATGGACTCGCCGATCTCGCGCGACATCGCATCACCAAAGTCCGGCAGCGTGCCTTTATCGACCC
>JBBROT010000253.1:0-5570 GCA_038229155.1 Bryobacterales bacterium
AACTTCGAGGCAAAACAGGTTTCAGTCGATGGCGGAATTCCCTGCTGCGCCATCGGGGATGCGCCTTTGGCGAATGGTCCAGCGGTGCCGACCGAGCCTTGCTGTGCTGTTACCGCGATTGATAGCCGCACGGGTATGCTGACGGCAAAGGAAACGGCAACAGGCCGCATATTTCAGTTTTCGGCTTCGCCGGCCGTCTTGGGCAAATTGAAGATCGGCCAGGGGGTTTACGCGAACTTCGAGGCAAAACAGGTTTCAGTCGATGGCCTCTCACCCTGCTGCGGCATCGTGGATGCGCCTTTGGCGAATGGTCCGGCGGCTCCGGGCATCCCTTGCTGTGCTGTTACCGCGATTGATAATCGCACGGGTATGGTGACGGCAAGGGAAACGGCAACAGGCCGCATATTTGGGTTTTCGGCTTCGGCTGCGGTCCTAAGCAAATTGAAGGTCGGCCAGGGGATTTACGCCAACTTCGGAGCGAAACAGGTTTCCGTGAATGGGGCAGAACCCTGCTGCGGCATCGTGGATGCGCCTTTGGCGAATGGTCCGGCGGCTCCGGCCCAACCTTAGCTGTGCTGTTACCGCGGTCGAGGCGCGCACAGGCACGGTCACCGCGAAGGTGAACGCGACCGGACAGTCCTTCACCTTCCGGGCGGGCGACGCCAGGGCGCTGTTGTCCATGAAGGTTGGGTCGTCGGTCTACGCCAACTTCACTACCCGGCAAGTTTCGCTCGACGGCGGATCCGCGTGCTGCCCCATCACCAGTGGACCGCCGGCCGCGGCAGTCGCACCGGTGGTCCCGCCGCTTAGCCAACCGGATCGCCTCCCCCGTTGACGCTGCCCGGCACCGCCGACGTTGCCGGCCATGCCCTCGTGCTGAACGGTGCTGCCACCTTCACGAAGTCCTACGTCAAGGTGTACGTGGCGGGACTCTACCCTGACCGCGAAGTCCCCCGATGCCTCCGGCATCCTGGCCGCCGACAGTGCGCGGCGGATGGCCATCTACTTCGTGTACCATGTCTCAAAGGATCAGCTGTACGACGAGTGGAACAAGGCGCTCGTGCTCAACACCCCCGGCGCATCCCCGCAGCTCAAGGCCAAATTCACCACTCTTTGCGCGTACGTGGCAAACATGGATTCCCAGCAGCAGATGCTCTTCACCTACCTGCCGGACACCGGCACTGAGGTGCGCGTCGCCGGAAGCGTGAAGGTCACGATTCCGGGGAAGGACTTTGCCGATGCGATGTTGAACACCTGGATCGGCCCGTACCCGGCCGGGGGCGAGGACTTCAAGAAGCGCCTGCTGGGAATGGAGTGAACAGCCGGCCGGGCTCCGAGGAGCCTGACGCGCGTCCCGGTCTCTTGTGTTTGACTTGTCAACGAAGTATGATGACTCGCGGTACCCGAAGCGCGGTTCCGCGACCGCTTCGGTTTAGGGAGAGTTCATGACGCTTAAACGGATTTCGGTTCTTGTCGGTGCTTGCACGTTGCTGCTTTCGATCTCAACATGGCTAGCGACGGCGCAACAGGCGCCCGCAAGCGCTCAAAAGGACTGGCGCCAGGCTGCGGGCCCGGTCAGAATGTACAACACCGCGAAGAAGAAACTGATGGAAGGTAAACAGATTGTCGGCGGCACTGTGTCATCGCCCGATCCCAATATTTATTGCGCCATGGCGAGCTCCGGATTCGATTACATGTGGATCGAAATGCAGCATAGTCCTCTTACCTATTCGGACGTCGCCAAAATGATCTGGGCCTGCAAAGGGCCCGCGTCTCCGTTTATCCGCGTGCCGGATGCGACGGAAAGCGAGATTCAAAAGGCGACGGACATCGGCGCTTTGGGCATCATCGTACCCACTGTCGATACCGTCGAGAAGGCCGCGGCGGCGGTCAAATGGGCCAAGTATCCACCGGTCGGCCGACGTAGCATGGGATCCGGCCAGTTCGGAGCTCTTTGGGGGAGCGACTATCGCCAGACGATCAATGACAACATGCTGGTGGTGATTATGATTGAGACGCCGCTTGGAGTGGCCAACGCAAAAGAGATCGCTTCCGTTCCGGGTATTGACGTTATCTTTGCGGCCAGCACGGATCTCGGAAATTTCTCTGGAACCAAGCAGGGCGAACCGAGCTATGAAGCGATGGTAACCACGATTCACGACGTCGTGTTGAAGGGCGGCATGAAGCTGGGCGGCCCGCTCGCGTGGAAGGGCCGTCCGGGTTTTACTTTCCTGCAAGGTCCCGGGGAAACGGCGCTGATCCGCCTAGGCGCGCCGGTCTCGCTAGGGACGGCGTCGGGTGCCAAGCCTCAGAGTGGCGTCGCGCCGCTCGAAGGCGTCGGGCCTCACTAGACGAGGAAAGCGTTCGGACCTAATGCGTCCTGAGTTGGGCAACTACCATGAAATCCATCAGCGTTATTGCGATTGCCTTTTTTTTCTCCGGCGCGCTATCCGCCCAGGATATCGCCGGTCGATGGGCCGGCGTTGCCGACACCACCGACGAAGCCGGTACTAAGCGTCAGGAGAAGCAGACAATCGAAATAGTTCGCGCGGACGGCAAACTCACCGGCAAGTGACTTAACCGGACCGGCAATGGCAGCATCCCGCTGCAAGTACAGCAGGATGGCGCCAAGGACAATCTCTATGGCTTCCTTACCCTCGACGGCGGCGAGCACTTCCGTTGGAAGTTAGAGTTGAAGGACGGCAGCTTAGTAGGAACATTTTCGGCGCTTCACGATAATCCGAAAAAGTGGATTTATGACCGGATCGGCGCCATGACCGTGACCAAGGCAGCGACCGAGCTATCGGCCCCGGCGTCAAAGTGAAAGGCGCAAATCGCGCTACGTCAACTAGAGAAAAGCGCAAGGGGATTGAGAGGCGAGCCCGTGCCCTTCGGCACTGCGAGCGGCGCGGCGGTCAGAAGGAATTCCCAGCGGTGGCGCGCCGCGGCGGCATCGCCCAGCGCCTCGAGATCGCAGTTGTCGAACATCGGCGTTCCCATCGCGATCATTAGCAGTTGGTGAATGGGAAAGGGAACTCCTTCGATTTGCGAAGGCATCAACTCGCCGTGCGTATCACTGCCGATTGCCGCTACATCGCGTTGGTGAAACCAGCGTGCACAGGTGACATGCATTCCAGCAGCCGTTCACTTCGGCCCCGGTGACATCGCATAACCAGTAGCCAGCATGTACTTCGCCCGTGCTGCCGTCGTGTACCGGAGCCAGATACTCCATCTTCTTGGCGTACTCTTTGCGGATGTCGCTAAGGTCCAGGCACAGCACCGTGTTAGCGGACACTCTCTGGCTCGCCATCATCGCCAACTGCGGAGCAAGTTCTACTTCCAGTTCTACCGCCTTCAAATTACGCGATATGCGGTCTTCTATTTTGATCAGAAGAATTTCTTCTTTCAGGCTGCGCGCGATGTTACTCAACTTCACATCCTGACTGGCTTGGATACCGAAAAGCATCTGGCCGACGAACTTCTCCAATGGCCGGCTTAGCCCTTGGCACAGTTCCGTGGAGAACTTCGTGAGTTGCGCTTTCAGTCGCGAGCGGAGTTTGCTATCTTGCACCTGGGGACGGCTCCCGTGGTGGATTCAGTTCTTCGCAAAACTCTTCTACCACGGTTTTCGTCCCTGTCCACTTCACCATCGCCGTAAACGACGGAAAGACAATGGCTTGCTCTAATCAGCAGTCTGAATCTCAGGAAACTCCTGTCAAATACTGATTCCGATCATACTCTAGCGCCATTCGCCTTTGCGGCGCGGGCATTCGGAAAAACGCAGCGGCGCCCGAGGCAGTCGGAAAGCCAGTCGCCGCCGATACGGTGCTCACTACCAGCCGACCGCCTCAGGTGCCGCGGCGAAAAGTTCCGCTACATCTGGAACATGAGAATTGAGCCTTCATCTCTTCCCAAATAGCCCGGTGGCCACAGCGGGAAATTGCCTTTTTAACCGGCTCCGCGCGCGCCGTGTTCCTGGCATCAATAGACCGCGGAAAGAGATTGACGAGTTGAGCAGGATGACCGTCGGCCAACTCCGCCCGAAGTACCTTCAGGTGTTCGGCAGCTCCATCACCAGGTGAGTCCGGCCCCACGTAATGTAGCGTGCAGATCTTCGGATGATTCAGCGCAGCCACCGCGCGCGCTTCACGCTCGAAGCGCTCCGCAAACTGCACATGGCAGATCTGGACGGCGACATTCCGGGCCAGGCGCGTGTCCGTGGCTTTCCAGACCTCGCCCATTCCGGCCGCGCCAATGCGGTCAATCAGCTCGTAAGGTCCTAGCCGAAGGCCTGAAGCGCCGGTGGTCATTTCCACAAGAATTGTACCGAACGATGCTCCTCGAACAGCGTAAAAATGCTCCTCACCCGTGCGGCCTCTTCCTCGTTCACCATCAGACGGCCACCGCCCGGAGCGACGTCATAGCCCAACACCGGACAGCCACCCACCCACTTCCCTTTCCGCCGCGCCGCCGACATCTTGTCGCGCGTCCGTTCCCCGATCAACTCCCTTTCGAATTGCGCAAACGAGAGCAGGATGTTCAGCGTCAGCCTCCCAAGCGACGTGCTGGTGTTGAACTGCTGGGTGACCGCGACGAAACTCACCTGGTGCTTCTCGAAGACGCTCAGCATCCGCGTGAAGTCGAGCAACGACCGGCTCAAGCGGTCTACTTTGTACACCACGACGCAGTCCAGTTCCCCGGCTTCGACCGCGTGCAGCAGTTTGCTGAGAGCCGGGCGATCCATGTTGGCCCCGGTGTAGCCGCCGTCGTCGTAGAGCTCCGGCAACGCGATCCATCCTTCGCGGCGCTGGCTCAGAATGAACGCTTCGGCAGCATCGCGCTGCGCATCGAGCGAATTGAATTCCTGATCCAGACCTTCTTCGGTTGATTTCCGCGTGTAGATCGCGCAGCGCAGGCGAGAAGGAGTTGACGTCGGAGTCCTTACTATCTGCTTACCGTTCGTCACGAGGTCGCTCCTTCCACTCTTTTGCCTGGGGGCCGCGTCAGGCCAAAGAATGCCATGCCGTTCCAGCGCGTGCCCGTAACCTCCACTGCAATCGCGCTGAGCGAGGAATACTGCCGATTCTCATACCGGAATCCCTTCGCCCGTACTTCGACCAGAATGTTCCGCCCTTTCCAGTTGCGCTTCAGCAAGGCGCCCGGGATCGGCAGGCGGCGGTCCCGCTGCCCCTGGTTCCGGTCGCCGGGTACGGTTTGGATGCTCGCGCCGGCCACTTTGAAGAAGTCTCGCGGAGCGACCATGCGCAAGTCGGCATCTTGCGCGATCTGCCGCGCCCGTGCGCGGGCCCGCTCGGAAAGATCTCCTTCGACCAGGGCCTGAAGACGCCAGGCGATTCGGCGGAACAGATGCTCGCGGTGACGGGAGCGCGATTCTTCCTGAAACACCTCCCGGTACTTCGCGCACAGCTCGGCGAGGCTCGCCCGGCGCAGGCTCTCAATCTCCATCGATATCCTTACGTCCATCGTGTTCTCTCCGTGGTCGTCAACCACAGTCACATGAACGCTCTTTACCGCCCCACAGGCAAGCGCAATCTGAAAAGGGAACCACA
>JBBROT010000254.1:0-5567 GCA_038229155.1 Bryobacterales bacterium
CGCGAGATGCTCGACCAGTCGAAGTTCGTAAATCCTCTCCCCGATTGCAAGACCACCTACAGCAGCCGCACCAACAGTTCGTGGAAATCGCACACTAGCTGCTCTCAAAATCATCTGGAGAGCGATAGCGAGATTACCTTCTCTGGTTCAGAAAGTTACAGCGTGAAAACCACTTCCACCCTTCAGTCCGCCGGTCAAACTAAAACGACGCACATGACCAGGACGGGCAAATGGCTATCAGCCGATTGTGGGGACATCAAACCTCTCTCGATAGAGAAGTGAAATCGACAAGACGGCCGCCGCTGAGTCGGCGCTCTGGTCGCATCCCTGCGTTGCCGTATCCTCCGCTCAGGTCCTCACCTAACCGGTGAAATTTACGGTGCCACCGGTGGTCAAACGCCGCTGTGTGTCCTATTTGCCTGAAAGAGCCTTCTCCACCGCCGCAGTCACTTCTGGCGAATCGGGCGTTACGTTCGGTTCGAAGCGGGCGATTACTTTTCCGGAGCGGTCAACTAGGAATTTCGTGAAATTCCACTTGATTTCGCCTGTGGTGGCGGGGTTGGCCTGCTTCGTTAGATATTGATAGAGCGGGGATTCGTCGGAGCCCTTTACCGACATCTTCGAAAACATGGGGAACTTCACGTCGAACTTCCGCGAACAGAAGGTCTTGATCTCTTCGTTCGTGCCTGGCTCCTGGCCGCCGAAGTTATTTGCTGGAAAACCCATTACTACCAGACCCTTATCGCGGTACTTTTCGTAGAGCGATTCGAGCGCGGTGTACTGCGGAGTGTAGCCGCATTGGCTGGCGACATTCACCATCAAGAGCACCTTGCCCTGATATTCGTTGAGGGTGACGGGCTTGTTATCGATGGAATCCACCTTGAAGTTGTAGAGCGCGCTGGCGGCTGGCATGGCACTCGATAGTATGGCACCGGCGATGGTGGCCAGGAAAAATGTTCGCATCCTCACAGCATATCGAAATGATTACCGAAGGAACCCTGAAGTTTTCCCGCTAGCCCGCCGATAGAGAATCAGTCGGGAGTAAGAAAGCAGATTGTGACGGAGGCTCGAACGCCGCGTTGCCGGCACGAGTTCACAATCTGCTTCCCCCGACGTGCCGCTGGCTACTCCGCGATTTGGCCGTCGCGCATCAGCACGGTGCGGTCGCCGAACGCGGCTGCTTCCGGGTTGTGCGTGATCATGAGAATTGTCTGGCCCAGGCGGCGGTTGACGTCGCGAAGGAGGTGCAGAACGGCGTCGGAATTCTTCGAATCGAGGTTGCCTGTCGGTTCGTCCGCCAGCAGGATGGCCGGTTTATTTACCAGAGCGCGCGCGAGAGCGACACGCTGCTGTTCGCCTCCAGACAGCGCATTTGGCTTGTGATGCAGCCGGTGCGAGATGCCGAGCAGGTCGAGAATTTTGGCGAATTCCGTCTCATCGGCCGCCGTCCGGTTGACGGAGCCGCCCGCCAAGGACCGGGCTATCGCGATATTGCCGTGGGCTGTCAGGGTGGGCAGCAGATTGAATTTCTGAAAAACGAAGCCAACCGTAGTCTGCCGCAGTTTGGTGCGGTCGGAATCGCTCAGGGAACTGAGATCTTTGCCGGCGATGTGGACAGTGCCGGAAGTGGGCGGGGTCAGGGCACCTACGATATGGAATAGGGTCGATTTACCCGAGCCGGATGGGCCCACGACGCTGAGGAATTCGCCCACGGGGACATCCAGATCCACGCCGCGCAAGGCTTCGACGTTTACCTGGCCAACCCGGAATATTTTGCGCAAGCCGCGGATGGAAATGATCGGTTCAATCATACGAAAGGGACTTTATGGGGTCCTGGCGCGCCGCGGAGAGCCCCGGATAAAGGGCACCTAACAACGCCGCGCCCAGAGCGATCAGGCCGGCTCTGGCCCACCATCCGACAACAATCGCCTGCGGCAATGACGAAGGAACAAACTTTTGCAGCACCCAGCGGGAGCCGAAACTCAACAGGATTCCCAGCACGGTGCCGCCCACGCCCATGAGGAACGCCTCGGCCAAAATGGTCCGCAGCACGAAACTCTTCGACGCGCCGATCGCTTTTAGAATGCCGATCTCGCGCGTCCTTTGCAGGACGGCCATATACATGGACAGGCACACCACGGCGAAGGCGATCAGCACGGCAATGCCGATGATCACCGAAATGAAGGTGTTCAACGCCGGCACGTTATTTACGGAGGTAAGGGAGATGAAATCTTTCATCGAAAACACAGGGTAGCCGTTCAAGGTCTGATTCAACCGCGCGATCAGCGGCTTGATGTTGCGCTCGTCATCCACCTTCAGGTAGACCACGCTGAGCATGTGGCTGGCACCGTAAAGCTCCTGCAACACGCCGATCTCGACGAAGATATGCGACAGCTTGCCGGGCTGAACCACGCCCACCAGGTTCCAATCGCGATTGATTAGCCTGACCCTGGTGCCCGCGTGCCAGCGTTTCTGGTCCGCGTAATAACGGTCCACAATCAGATCGTCGGGAGCGCGGAAGCCGTGGCCTTCCACGAAATCGAAGCCGCCGCTCATTTTTTCGAAGCTCGCGTAGTCTATCCCCGTGACGGTTTCGAACAGGCCGCCGGCGCTCTGATTCACGGTGCCGGTCGCCATCACAACGTGAGGATAAGCGGCCAGCTTCGGAACCAATTGTTCGGGAATGGTGGATCCGCTGAAGCTCATGATATTGCTGTTCGGAGGACGCACAATCACGTCCGCGCCCACGCCATTCGCCCGCCGCTTGGAATCGTTGATCAGGCCATCGCTGAGGCCCACCAGAATCAGGATGAGAGTGACAGGCACACCGATCAGGAACACGCTGAGCAACGTCGGCATGGGCCGATGCCGCACATTTTCCACCATCAATTTCGCGATCACTTCGGAGCCGCCGCGCCAATCACCTGGAGCTCTGAATTTTCAGGCCGGGCCAAAACGAAGCGCGCGGCATCGATCGCATTGTTGATCTCCATTTTCATCACCACCAGCACGATTCCATACTCATCTTTGGGTCGGCTGATTTCGATGTGCGACGGAAAGCGAACATTATCGTAAACCTTGAATGCGTCGTATTTCGAAAGACTGACGATGGAGCCGGATTCATCATACTCCCGCTGTTCGATGATCTGAAGGTTTACGCGATCGAACGTAATTTGCCGGAAGATAAAAATATCGTTGCCTGATTTCCGGATAATTTCCAGTTGATAAGAAGCGTTGGTCTCCGTCGTATCGTCCTGCAAGAGCACCATGTCGGTTTCCGGATCGATCGGCTTCACCAGCATCCCGGAAATAAACGTTTGAGGCCTTACATTTTCGAACTTGTTCGGGGAAACCGCGGGAGCGTCGTTCCGCCCCTCGATGAACTTGTTTCGGACGGGGATGCTGACTCGAAACTCCTGGCCGTCGGACACCATGTGAAACGCGGTGCTATGAACCACCGGCAAAATTCCCACCACTCGGATATCGCCGGGCTTTCTGAAATCGATATACGCGGTGATGTCCGTGTAATCTTTGATCTTTCCCTTGTTCACGCTGCCGATGGAGGATGTCAGGTCGACAGTGGTGCTGAAGCTTCTGACCGCGGCGTAGTTGTCGGCCAGGCGCTTGATCAACTCGGCCTTAGTCGCCGTAAGCAGGGTCTGCGCCGTGGGATGGGAAGCCCGGACAATGGTCCTAAGCCGGGAGGCGCAGGAAGTAAAGAATAAAATGGTTGTGAAAAGTAGAACTACCGCTCCTGAGCGGTTCGAGAGACCCATCTATCTCATTCTAAGATGAAGGTGATAAGCTAAAAGAGTCAGCCACTTTGTGGGCCTGTGGCGCAGTTGGGAGCGCGCTTCCATGGCATGGAAGAGGTCAAGGGTTCGAATCCCTTCAGGTCCACCAAACTCGCGCCTAAGCGGGAGAGAGAATCTCCACTGATTCCGCCCTCTGAGTCCCCGTCTTTTTCAAGCCGCCGTGCGCGCCTGCCAGGTAGGTGTACACCACGGGCGTCAGGTATAGCGTGACAAGCTGCGAGAACATCAGCCCGCCCACAACCACCAAGCCCAGCGGTTGCCGTGCTTCGCCGCCCGCGCCATAGCCAATCGCAATCGGCACCGCACCCAATAGCGCGGCCATGGTGGTCATCATGATGGGGCGGAAGCGGATGAGACATCCTTGATAGATCGCTTCCATGGGCGGTATGCCATCGCGCTCGGCCTGTAAAGCAAAATCGATCTGCATGATGGCGTTCTTTTTCACGATACCGATCAGCATGATCAGGCCGACGAACGCATAGATGTTCAGGTCCATGTGGAAGAGGAAGAGGGTGACCAGCGCGCCGAAGCCCGCCGACGGTAAGCCGGAGAGAATGGTTAGCGGGTGGATGTAGCTTTCGTACAGAATGCCGAGAACGATGTACACCACCATGATGGCGACAATCAGCAGCACCGCCAGGTTGCCCAGCGAACTTTGAAACGCCCGTGCCGCACCCTGAAAATTCGTGCTGATGGTGGGCGGTAGGATGCGATTCGCGGCGGCCTGCACCTGATCCGTCGCCTCGCCCAAGGCCTTGCCCGGTTTCAGATCGAAGGAGATGGTAACAGCGGGCAGTTGGCCGTAATGATTGACGGCTTGCGGACCGATCTTCTGAGTGATGGTCGCCATGGTGTCGAGCGGAATCAGGCTGCCGGAGGAGGATTTGAAGTAGAGCAAAGAGAGCGCGCTCGGGTCGCCCTGATACTTCGGGTCGAGTTCCAATAGAACCTTGTACTCGTTCACCGAGGCGTAAATTGTGGATACCCAGCGGGTGCCGTACGCATCATACAGCGCATTTTCAATCTGCTGCGCGTTCACCTGCATGGAGGCCGCCTTATCGCGGTCGATGGTGATGTTCACCTGGGGCGCGGAAATGGCCAGATCGCTGGTGACGTCCTGCAACCCTGGAATCTGGGCTATCTCTTTCTGCAACTCCTGCGATTTGGCATACAGTTCTTTCTTGTCCGGCGATTGCATGGAGAACTGGTACAGGCTCTTGGTGACCTGACCGCCGATACGGATGGTGGGCGGGTTCTGCAGATAAACCTGCATGCCGGGAAGCTCAGACAGTTTCGGCCGTATCTGGGCGATGATGTCATTCACCAGCAGCTTGCGTTCCGCGCGCGGCTTCAGATGCACCACCAACTGCCCGTAGTTCGGGCCACCGAGCGTCGCCGAAGCGCTGCCGCCGGTGCTGGAAGTAAGCGCGTCCACGTTGGGGTCGGCCGCGATGATTTCGGCGACTGTCTTCTGATAATCCATCACCTGCTTATAAGAGGTGCCCTGCGCGGCTTCCGTCACCACGGCAATCTGATCGGTATCCTGATCGGGGATGAAGCCCTTCGGGATAGCGATGAACATCCAAACCGTGGCCACCAGTACCGCGGCGGAGAATACCAGGGTGATCGCGCGGTAACGCAGCACCCATTGCAGCGAGATGTCATACAGGTGAAGCCAGCGATCGAAGAACTTCTCAGTCACCAGATAGAACCACGACCGTTTCTGCTCATGCGGCGACCGCAGAAAGCGGC
>JBBROT010000255.1:0-5554 GCA_038229155.1 Bryobacterales bacterium
TCCATCCGGTGCGAAACGGAGGGTCTGGAACAGCTTGCGCCGAACCAGAGCTACGTCCTGGTTTCAAACCACACCAGTTATATGGATACGCCGGTGCTGATGTCGGCCCTGGCCGTTCAATTCCGCTTTCTGGCGAAATCGGAACTGTTCCGCATACCGTTTATCGGTACACATCTGGGGCGCGCCGGCCACTTCGCGGTGGAGCGGGAGAACGTTCGCGCCTCCCTCCGCAGCATGACTGAGGCGGCGAACGTGGTACGGGAACGCCATATCTCCATCCTGATTTTTCCCGAAGGCGGCCGGTCGCCGCGCTACCTGCGCCCGTTCAAAGAAGGTGCGGCCTATATCGCCATTAAAGCGGGTGTGCCGGTGGTGCCCATCGGCCTGGTCGGCATCCGCCAGGTGCTACCGATGCATTCGAAAAAAGTGACTCCTGGCAAGGTTCGCGTCAGAATCGGAAAGCCCATAGACACCAGCGGCTTCAAACTATCGGATCGCAACAATTTAAGCGATCAGCTTCGCGCCGAAATCGCGCGCCTCACCGGCGACCCGCTGGAAGAAGAAGCCGCACCCCCCAGCGCATGATAGCCTTCTTCTGATGAGTTCACGGACGGTCTACCAAGTCCTTCGCGACACGGCTGGCAAGTTCGGTGAGCGCGAAGCCCTCTTCCAGCCCGTGACCAGCGAGGGCACCCGAAAGTACCGCACCTGGACATGGCGGCAGTACCTGACCGCCGCCCGGGAAATCGCCGCCGGGTTGCATACGCTGGGGCTCAGGAAAGACGATGTGTGCGCGCTCAATTCCGAAACGCGCGCCGAATTCTACCTGGCCGATCTGGGCATCATGGCAAACGGCTGCGTCGCCGCCGCGCTCTATTCGAATTACCCGGCACCGGACCTGATCGCGACCATTCAGAAGAGCGGCGCGAAAGCTCTTTTCGTCGAAACACCCAAGATGCTGGAGGCGTTGCGCGCGGCACCGGTTCAACACTTCATTCTGCTGACCGGCGAAGCCGAAGGCGCGCTTTCGCTGGACGCGCTTTCCGCGATGGGCCGCGAAGCTCTGGAGCGCGACCCCGCACTGCTCGCCACTCTGGAATCCGGCACCGCGCCCGAAGACAACGCCATCTTGTATCTCACTTCCGGTGCCACCGGCGAACCGAAAATGGTGATGGTCACCCACGGTGCCATCGTGCGCAATCTGGAGATGGGGCAGGCCGTGCTGCCCGCCGGGCCCGATGACATGACCATTGCGTTCCTACCCTCCGCGCACATCACGCAGCGTGTCGTGATGGAACTGCTGCCGATTGAAATGGGCACGCCGGTTACATTTTCCGAATCGCTGTTACGCCTGCCGCAGGAGATGAAAACGGTGCGGCCCACGTTCTTCGTCGCGCCGCCGCGGTTCTGGGAACGCATTCACTCCACCATCAAGACGGAAGTGAAGAAGAGACCCGCCCTTGCCCAGAAGATCTTCTTCGCCTCACTGGGCCTGGGCATCGCCGCCGCCCGGTATACCCGCAAAGGCGAACCCGTTCCGTTCCACATCCGCGCGCCTTACCGCCTGGCGGAGAAGCTGGTCTTCCAGAAAATCCGTGACCGCTTCGGTGGCAGGCTGCGTGTGGCCATTTCCGGAGGCGCTCCCCTCGGCGCGGAGTTGGCGGAATTTTACGAAGCCGTCGGGCTCCCGCTTGTTGAAGGCTACGGACTCACCGAAGGCGGCGTCGCGGTCTTCAATCCCATCGGTCGCGCCAAGCCCGGCTCCATCGGCAAGCCGCTGCCCGGCGTTCAACTGCGCATCGCCGAAGATGGAGAGTTGCTCATCGGCAGCCCCTGTCTCTTCAGCCATTACCATGGCGACCCTGAAACCACCGCCACCGTCCTGCGCGACGGCTTCCTTCACACCGGCGACGTGGGCCGCATCGATGAGGACGGCTATGTTTACATCACCGGCCGCAAGAAAGAGCTGATCGTTTTCTCGAACGGCAAAAAGATTTTCCCCTCGCGGATTGAAGGCCTGTTCAAGCTGGAGCCGCTGGTCAGTCAGGTGGTTCTGGTGGGCGACCGCCTGCCTCATCTGACAGCGTTGTTCACGGTCAATCCCACCCTCGCTTCGTCACTTCCCGGCATGGAGGCGTATGAATCGAAATCGGGCCCGGAACTCGCCGCCTCGCCCATCATCCAGAAGGAGATGCAACGGATTGTCACTCAGGTGAACCGGCATGTGGCCGATTTCGAAAAAATCCGCAAATTCCGTATCCTGCCGCGCGATTTCACCATCGAAGCCGGCGAGATGACGGCCACCATGAAAGTGCGCCGGAAACAGGTGCTGGCCAATTTCGCCGCCGATGTAGAGGCTCTCTACGCCGGTAAGAACGTCGAAGCCGAATAGCTAATCGCCCAGCGGATCCCACACCAGCTTCAGTTCCAGAACGAACCCATTTACCGGCCCCTCACCGGCGACACTTGCGGGATCGATCAGGATCTCGGCTTCTTCCCGGCCGAGGCGATACACTTCCACCGCGCGGCGCTCAGGGTCGATCAGGAATGCCAATTGGCAGCCATTTTCCAGCCATTCGCGCATCTTGCTTCGAAGCTTCGGTAGCCGATCTGTTTCAGATCTCAGTTCGATCAGGAAGTCCGGTGCCAAATGCCAATAGCCTTGTTGCGCGGTGCCTTGCAAAGAACGAAGACGTTCCCGGCTGATCCAGGCCGCGTCAGGAGAGCGGCGAGCGCCGTTCGGCAGCCGGAATCCCGCAGCGGCATCGGTGACGAATCCCTTCCGGTCCAGCCGCGCCCACTGCATCAACTGCCAGTTGATTTCCTGATGACGCGAACCTGTGAGCGAGAAGTTCGGCGTTATGATTTCAATCTCCCCTTCCGCCGTCATCTCGATGAAGTAATCGGGATAACCGGAACAGAACGCCGTAAACTCCTCATCCGTCATGGGAGCAGCGGTCACCGTCGCGGGCAAATAGCATTCGTCGATGGCGAACTGCATACTCATGGTTCCGCGGTCTCCCCCAGCGGATTCCACACCAGCTTTAGTTCCAGGACGAACCCATCCACCGGCCCCTCTCCGGCGACGCTTGCGGGATCGATCAGGATCTCGGCTTCGCGATCCGGGCGATAGACCTCCACCACGTGGCGCTCCGGGTCAATCAACCATGCCAGTTGCGCGCCGTTTTCGATCCATTCCCGCATCTTGTTTCGAAGTTTGGGAAGGCGGTCCGATTGGGATCGAAGTTCAATCACAAAATCCGGGCAGAGATGCCAATAGCCTTTCCAACTTTTTGGACTCAAAGCCCGCAGCCGTTCTTTTTTGGTCCATGCAGCATCGGGAGAGCGTCGCGCGCCGCTCGGCAACACAAAGCCGGCGCTCGCCTCTGTAGCGGCACCCTTATGATCGCGACTCGCCCACATGTCCAATTGGGTGTTGATCTTCTGATTGCGCCAACCGGTAAGTGAAAAGTTAGGCGGCATGATTTCAATCTCCCCTTCCGCCGTCATCTCGATGAAGTAATCGGGATAGCCGGAACAGAAGGCCGTGAACTCCTCATCCGTCATGGGAGCGGCGGTCACTGTCGCGGGCAGATAGCATTCGTCGATTGCGAACTGCATACTCACATCATAGTTCCGCCACGTAGACCTGCGTCACGCCCGTGCGGTCGCTGGCAAACGTCACCAGCTTTTCATCATACGAATACGCCGGATGGGGATGCGTCCATTGGGGGCCATACACCGTATCCACCGCCGTCTCCATCCAACTCAGCGCCGTGCCTTTGCCTTCCGAGTTCGCCGCCGCGAAATCCTCCGCCAGCGCGTAGCTCGATTTCCGCCACTGCGACCCCGCGTTGCTCGATTCCGTGCGGCAAATCAGCTCGCGCGCGCCCGATACCGCATCGATCTGGAAGAGTCCCAAATCCGGATGATTGGTATCGCACAGAATCTGCGTGCCCGCGCGGTTCGGCGCAATGTGCCATGCGTTGAAATCGGTAATGGTGCGAATCTCGCGGGTGGTCCAATCCATGCGCCGCAGCGAGTAAGGCCATACCGTAAACACCAAATCGCCCGTGCTGCCGAGGAATGTCTCGTGCACCACGAACTCGTCGTTGCCATGCTTATAAAGGCACTCGAGGCCGGTGCCATCGCCGCGAACACGGAACATGCGCGGGGCGGGGTCGGCCGCAAACTCAATCCACCCCGGCTCCAGGGGATGAAACTGCGGATGGATCACGGTGCGCTCGAACGGAATCTGCCGCGCCGCGCCGGTAGGCAGATGGATCACCAACAAGCCATTTCGCGCACCCCGTTTCATCGCGCACACCGCCCATTCGCCGGTGGCATCGAGCGATACCTCGCCCAATTGAGCGCCCGATTCGAGCACCGTGCGCTCGCCTCCGCCACTGAGCGCGACCGCCATCACGGCACGTTCCGAAACATAGAAGACAGTTGCGCCATCGTGGCTCAGCGCCGCCGAATACGGATGGATCGCCGCACCATGCGTGAGCTGCGTGACCGCGCCGTCAGGATAATCCAGCGCATGCAACTGGGCCGCGCCGGAACGATAAGAAGTGAAAAAGAGCCGCCGCCCATCGTGCGAAAACGAGTTCTGCAAAAAGTAGGTGGGGTGTGAAATGGCTGGCCCGCTGGTGACCTGATGCACGCGCTTTTCCACGCGCCGCGCCCTAGCTCTTCGCCTTCCGGATGGCTTCGGTCAGCGCCGGCACCACCTCAAACAAATCGCCGACAATGCCGTAATCCGCAATCTCAAAAATCGGAGCTTCGGGATCGCGATTCACCGCAATCACCGTCTTCGAGCCCTTCATTCCCACCAGATGCTGAATTGCGCCCGAAATGCCGATCGCAAAATAGGCCTTCGGTGCCACGGTCTGGCCGGAACTTCCTACTTGCCGCTCCATGGGCAGCCAGCCGCTATCGCAAATGGGCCGCGACGCCGCCAGTTCCGCGCCCAGCGCTTCGGCCAGCTTTTCAACGAGCGGCAAGTTTTCGGCGTCTTTAATGCCGCGCCCTACCGACACGATGATGGAAGCCGCCGCCAGATCCACCGCGCGAGCCGTTTCCCGGAAACGTTCGCCGGGTTTGGCGCGGATCAGCGCGGCATCCAGTTCCGGCGCAAAAACCTTCACCTCCGCCGTGCCCGCTTTGGCGTCTTCGGCCCGCCACGCACCCGCCTGCAACGACGCAAAGCACGGCAGCTTGCCGCTAAACCGCGCGTCGGCATTCACCTTGCCCTGGAACAATTGCCGCACCAGCACGGGCGCGCCCGCCTCGAAGCGGAACGCCACCGCATCGCTGATCAGCACGCGCCGTAAAGAGGTAGCCAGCTTCGGCGCGAAGTCGCGAACCTGGTACGTATGAGGAAACAGCACGGCCTCGGGCTGCAACTCCGTGAGCAATTGCCCCAGCGCGGCGGAGTAACCGTCCGCCGTGTATTCGGCCAGCAGCGCGTGCTCCACCCGATGCACCGCTGCCACGTCGTACTTCGCCAATTGCGCGGCCACTTCTCCGGTCCCGGCGCCCAGCACCGCCA
>JBBROT010000256.1:0-5534 GCA_038229155.1 Bryobacterales bacterium
CTTCCCCGCTTCGCTGTTGAAGGTGATGCGGCCATCGTGCAGTTGAATGATGCGAAACGTCATGGCAAGCCCGATGCCGCTCCCCTGCGGCTTGGTGGTGAAGTACAGGTTGTAGATGTTATCGCGAACTTCGGGCGGAATGCCAGTGCCTGTGTCTGAGATGCGAATTTCCGCGTAATCGCCGCGGACGCCGGATTCAATCTTCAGTTGGCCGCCGTGAGGCATGGCTTCGATGGCGTTGACGACGATGTTGAGCAGAGCCTGCTTGATGAGATCGGCATCGACGGTGATAGCGACCGTTTCGGCGCTTTGGGTGACCAGCAGTTCGATGCCGCCGGCTTCGGCCTGCGGACGGGCGAGATCGGCAACATCGTTGACGAAGCCATCGAGCGGTGCCTCGCTCAGGTTCAAAGCCACGGGCCTGGTGAAATCGAGAAAGGTCTTCACGACGCGATCGAGGCGCAGAATTTCGGTCGAGATCACTTCCATCTGCGGGTGCAGGTCGTAATCGCCATGGTTGAGTTTCATCTTGGCGAGTTCGACGTGCATCAGCATGGCGTTGAGCGGATTCTTCACCTCATGCGCAACACCGCCGGTCAGCTTGCTGATGGCGCCCAGGCGATCCGCCGTCTTGAGTTGCCGGCCGATCTGGCGCGTGGCTTCGGGGTCGCGCAAGCGGATGAACATACCGGCAGCGCTCGAATCGAGAAACTCGACCGAGAGCAAAGCCAGCACGATTTTATCGGAACCATCGGTATGGTTCATGGGGACGCGCCGGTTGCGGATGGCGCGGGTGGTTTGAACCGACTGCGCCAGCAAGAGGCCGAGAGAGGTGCCGGGGGGAAATACGTCGGCCAGGGGCTGGCCGATGAGATCGCCACGCGGACGCAGGAGAAAGTGCTCGACGGCTCCGGCGGCGGCGATGAGGCGGCGGTCGCGTCCGAAGATGAAGACGGCGTCTTCGAGCTCATCGAGCAGGCGTTCGAAGTTGCCGCGAAGGTCCGAGGCTTCGAATTGGGCTTCCCGGAGCGCCTCGCCGAGAAGACTGACCTTCGATTCCACGATGCCGAACTGGTCTGAATTGGACTTCTTCTTAGGCACCTGCTGCAGCTCATATTCGCCCTTCGCCAAACCATCCAGCATGTGGCCCAGACGGCCCAGCGGGCGGAAGGCGATCACGGAGAAGATGAGCGTGACGAAGATGGCACCGAGGATGGAGGCGATGGAGATCACGAAGTGGGTCTGCATGGCGGGCGTGAGTTCCTGACGCACCATGACGGGATCGATGATCAGCCGGAGGGTAAGCTCTTTGGCGTGTATGGACCGCAGGTCGGACGAATAGACATAGATGCCCTGATCGCGCGTGAGCACACGCAGCCTGTCCCACCAATGGGTGCGCTTCATCATGTCGCGGAAGTTATCGAGCGAGGCGGGAAATTGTTGACCGATGCGGGCGGTGTCGGCGTCGTTGAGGATGTCGCCCTTGGCGTTGCAGACCGCGATGGCGACGACGGGGCCGGCTTCGGCAAGGAGTTCGCGAAACTCATCCGTCAAGCCGGGATCGTTCGCGACAAGGCTGACGTTGGGGACCTTGGATTTGCGCAGGATAGACCGATTGACGGCGGTTGCGGCCAGCCGCCAAATGGAGGCCGAGCGGCGGAGCGTGATTTCAAACTGACGATCGATTTCGTCGGTGAGATCGAGGGCGGAGATGGTGGCGACGATCAACGTCATCACCACGATGGACCATACGGTGAGTCTGGCTTGGAGGTTCACTGTGACGAATTGACGAGGAGCAGCTTGCCCGCCGTTCCGCGCCCTTCAAGATCACGGTGCGCTTGCGCGGCTTCAGAGAGCGGGTATTCGCGATCGATCCTAACGTGGAGCTTGCCCGCTTCCATCATGCCGAGCACATCGCCAGCGCGCTGTTCGAGCTCTTCACGCGTGGCGCAATAGTTGGCCAGCGTGGGGCGCGTAAGGAAGAGCGAGCCTTTCTGGTTGAGCAACAGAGGATCGATGGCGGGAGCGGCACCACTCGATTGGCCGAAGAGGACCATCATGCCGCGCGGGCGGATGGCGTCGAGGCCTTTGGGGAAGGTGGTCTGGCCGACGGAATCGTAAATGACATCGACGCCGCGGCCGCCGGTGAGGCGCTTGGTTTCGGCGACGAAATCCTGACGGGTATAGAAGATGACTTCATCGCAGCCGGCGGCACGGGTGAGCGCGGCTTTTTCTTCGGTGGAAACGGTGCCGATGACGCGCGCGCCCAAGGCCTTTGCCATTTGCACAATCAAGAGGCCAGCACCGCCCGCGGCGGCATGCACCAACGCGGTATCGCCGGGGTGCAACGGGAAGGTGGTGTGCGTGAGGTAATGGGCGGTCATGCCCTGCAGCATGACGGCGGCAGCGGCTTTGGTGGTGACCTGAACGGGAATCTTGATGAGTTGCCAGGCGGGCACGACGGCGTATTCGGCGTAGGAACCGCGGTTCATGGCGTACGCGACGCGGTCGCCGGGAGCAAGGCCTGTGACATCGGGCCCGACGGATTCCACGACGCCCGCGCCTTCATTTCCGAGCGTGATGGGAGACTCCCCTTTGTAAAGCCCGATGCGGAAATAAACGTCGATGAAGTTCACGCCGGAGGCTTCGATGCGCACCAGAGCCTGACCGGGGCCGGGTTGGGGAATGGGCACATCCACCAGTTCCATGCGCTCCGGACCGCCAACTTGTTTGACCTGTATTTGTTTCACAGTTTATTTTGACACTGCTCCTTGACCAAGCCTCGTGCTGATGAGGCGGCGCAGGTGGACCAAAGCGGCATAGGTAAGTAAGAAGAGCAGCGAGAAAGGAAAGAGCACAAGCCGGGCAAGAGTGCGGACCGCGCCCGCGCCGGCAAGGCCGCTTCGGAAGCGCGCGAACTCCCACAGTGTGGGGAGGTGCTGAGTATCCATCCAGACGTAATCGCCATTTTCATTAAGCAGAAAGGTATGGGCGGGGATGCGCAGGGCAAGCATCCACTTCCACTTACTCATGATGGATTCACCGGAGCAGATCATGCCGGTAACCTGATAGCCATTCGATCTTAGTTCGCGATACAAGATGGAGCGGAGTTCGGGCGTGCTGTAATCGGCGACGCGATAGACGCGGCCAGAGGTGAAGTTTGCGGGAAGGCCGCCGAAGCAGGTGACCAGATCGACAGCGATGGGGCCGTTGAACAGACCGGGGAGAAGCGGGATCAACTTTTCCAGCAACTCACGAGAGCCGCTCTCGATCAGCAATACATTTTTGACGGCGGGAGCACGGTGGGGTCGCAGGAAATACCGCATGGAATCAGAATCTAAATCTTACCGTTGCACGGGCTACCCGGCCAATCCAGCGAAGACCTCCGCGACATCCCTGCTCATGGCTGGTGGGATGTGGTTAGGAACGGGCGTTTCAGCGGGCGAACAGCACAACCCGCGCCCGATGACCGATCCGCAATTTCTCATCGCAAGTGTAGAGAATCGAAGCGGTAGCTTCCGCCAAGGCGATGTACGCGGCGTCATACGCAGTGAAGTTGTTCCGCAACTCCCAGATTCGACCGATCAAGGGCGTGTGCGAGTAGCGTTGCGCCGGCAGCGCGGCCAGATCCATCAGAAATCGCGCGCCGCGATGCGGGTCCATCCGCTGTCCGGCCATCAGCCGCCGAATCGCGCTCAATACCTCTATATCCAGCAAATGCGGAACAAGAATAGACTCGTCGGTCCCGGCAAGCTTGCTCCTGATGGCATTGGCCATCCCACCGTTGGTAAGAAGTTCAACCACCACCGAAGCATCTAGAACGATCATCGTTCGTCCCGCAGTTCCCTTATGACCCGCGCCGCGCTCTTCTTCGCTGGAATCGGCTTCGCCTCTCGTGTCCGATCCAGCCATTCCTGTAATGTCGGCCGCTCCGCCGCGCGCTCCAATTCCCGCTTGATGAAATCGGAAAGGCTCATCCCTTCCCGCGCAGCCCGGGATTTCAGCGTGCCGTGAACATGCTCAGGGACATCTCTTACCTGTATCATCTTCGACATGTCCAAAACATATAGACATGTGCTGCACATGTCAATCGGCTAGTGCTTCGCTCGTGATTCGAACTTTGAAATCCACTCGGAGATCGACTCTCGCGCGGCGTCGAGCGCAATCGTTCTGCTCGCGTCGGCGTCCGCAACTCCTCGGTCGATCGCGTCAAGTGTGTCCTCGTCTTCCTCCGCGGCCAACGGCACTGGCTCATTGAAATCCAGAATCGCCTTGCTCATTGCGTTACAGTAGCATCCCGCGCGTGAGAGTGATGCTTGGATGTATCTGCCACCCGTATGCCGCTGCCCAATGGCAGCGGATTTTGATCGCGATTTAATTTGGGTGCGGTGCCGCGCTTGCGACAATACCGAAAAGAGGACCGTCGACTCAGCCGAAATAGGCGGTGTGCCCTGTATCCGGCATCTCAGGATTCCTGTGGCTACGGTACTGCGAATGCTCCGGGCGGAATCGAGGAGCGAGAGATTTTCTCTGAGCATCCTGCATTGGAGAAGATATTCGCGAGTGCCTGCACTTCGCCGCTTCCACCGCGATGGAACGAGAGACGTTTCTCCCCCGGTCGCTTGAAATTCCTCATTAACAACTTCCCAAACTACTCTGATGGTCAGGTGCCGCTGCTGTCAGAAACGCCCTTCTATCGGCATCATGGCGACTTCCCACTCCCGTTCGAATGCCTGTCTGTGCTCAGCTGCGAAATTCGCGTCTTCGGTGAAAAAGGAGAGGCCCGATTTCAGTCCTCCCCTCTGTGCCAATATCATTGAGACATTTCCAGCGTTTCTAATTAGAGAGCAGGGCGGAAAGGAAATGAATCATGAGCGCACATCAGAATGGCATTGCGGCGATGCCGGAAACGGCTGATCCTGAGGTCACTGCGAGAGCCAAACGCCGGAGTTTCAGTGCGGCGTATAAAACGAAGATCCTTGCCGAAGTACAGGCTGCGGCCGGAAGCGGGAACATCGGAGAGATCCTTCGTCGCGAGGGGATTTATTCTTCAACCCTTACCGGCTGGCGGAAGGAACGAGATTCGGCCATTCATGGCGCATTTTCTCAGAAGCGCGGACCGGAGCCGAAGAACAATCCATTTACTGCTGAAAACGAGAAACTTCGCCGGCAGAATCGGCGTTTGGAGGAGGAACTGCGCAAAGCCGAAATCGTCATTGATGTCCAAAAAAAAGTAGCCATGCTGTTGGGTCGACCGTTGCCACCGATCCCGGACAACGAGAACTCCTGATGACTGCTGCTGAAGAACTCAGCACCCTGGTCGGCGTGCGGCGCGCCTGTAAAGATCTCACCGTTTCCAGAGCCAGCATCTACCGGCGGCGCAGGTGCCGGCTTTCTCCGCCGCTTGCCGGCGCGCGGCGGTCTTCGGCGCGCCGTCTGAAGCCCGAGGAGAAATCCACTATCCTGGCTTGCTTGCACCAAGAGCGCTTTCAGGATTGTTCGCCGGCGCAGGTTTATGCTTCGCTGCTCGATGA
>JBBROT010000257.1:0-5515 GCA_038229155.1 Bryobacterales bacterium
CTTGTGTTTCGCGCGATCGCTGACGCCGTGGGCCAGCGGCGCGCAACGGAATGGAGCCTGACCGGGCGATCTGTGGGTGCAGCGGAAGCGCACGCGGCGGGCCTGGTAGCAGAACTTCACCCGAGCCCCGAGGAACGCGCGATGGAAGTGGCGCAGACCATTGCAGGCTACCGGCGCGACGCCATCTCCATCGGCCTCGATTACGGGAACGGAGACCTTTCGGGAACGCGCGCGCGCCAACTAAGGGCACAACTAATTGGCGATGGCCGCTTGAACCCAAGTGCCGCGCCGCGCGTCAAATAGTTTAGATACGCTAAGAGCAGACAACACCTGTATGAAAACTTCAAATCCAGTCTTCACCGGCACCACCTACGATGTAACCGGTACCCGCGCGGGCTACGGCCAGGGGATGACCGTTTCCGGCACGGTCAACAAAGCCGGAATTCTTCTGGTTCTGGTGCTTTGCACTGCCATTTATACCTGGAACCAGGCAATCTCGTCCGGCGACTTATCTTCGGTTGGCGGGTACACCATGATCGGTGCCATCGGTGGATTTATTGCCGCCATGGTCACTGTCTTTAAGAAGGAATGGGCCGGCGTGACAGCCCCCGTTTACGCATTGCTCGAGGGGCTGTTTCTGGGCAGCATCTCCGCGATGTTTGAACTTCGCTTCCCTGGTATCGCGATGGAATCCGTCGCGCTCACGTTCGGCACCTGTTTCGCTATGCTGCTGGCCTATCGCAGCGGCTTAATCAAACCCACGGCCAAGTTTCAGACGGGCATCATCGCGGCCACCGGCGGCATCGCCATCACCTATTTCGCGTCTATGCTGCTGGGTTTGTTTCACATTCAGATTCCCGGAATTTTCGGCTCCGGGCCCATCGGAATTATCTTCAGCCTGGCGGTGGTAGCTGTAGCCGCACTCAATTTAATTCTCGATTTCGACTTCATTGAACAGGGTGCCAGAGGGAACGCGCCGAAGTACATGGAATGGTACGGTGCCTTCGGCTTGATGGTCACCCTGGTGTGGCTGTACTTGGAAATCCTGCGGCTCTTCTCGAAACTTCGCGACCGCCGTTAGTGCGTGCTGGCGAACGCGAACAGCGTATCACCCGCTCCGGCCACTAAATACTGAGTGCCGTCCAACTCGTAAGTCATGGGCCCGTTGCCAAGCGATTGGCCCATCTGAAAATGCCACAGCATCTTGCCATTTGCAGAATCGAACCCAATCAGATTGCCTGCATAGTCACCGGTGAATACCACTTTGCCCGCAGTGGAAAGTATTCCCGGACCACCCAAGCCGCCGCCTCCAGAAGAAGGATACGCATGAATCCAGCGCGCCTTGCCTGTCTTCGTATCGATCGCTTCCAGAATGTGCTCCGACCACAAACCGCGGCCCGAACCGCCGTATCCTTCCGGTCGTTCATCCGTATCGGTAAGGTAGCCCAGGCTATAGCCGCGCGTGGCGTTCACGTAAAACAAGCCAGTAGTTGGATCGAGACTCGGCGGCATCCAGTTCGTGCCGCCGCCGCCGGGAATATCGATCAGGGAGCCATCCACTTTGGGCTCCTTCGCGGGGTCGGGAATGGGTTGGCCTTTCGCATCGATTCCCTTGGCCCAGTTCGTTCCCACAAATGGCGCGGTAAGAATGCTTTTGCCATTGGTCCGGTCGAGCACGAAGAAGAAGCCGTTGCGGGCCGCCTGTGCCAATAGCTTGCGAGGCTTGCCTGCCACCTCCGCATCGAAAAGTACGGGCGTCTCCACGTTGTCCCAATCGTGCGTGTCATGCGGTGAGGCTTGAAAATACCAGACCAGCTTTCCGGTATCCGGGTTCAGCGCCACAATCGAGCAAGTCCAGAGATTCGTACCTTTGCGCCCCTGCCCGGCAAACACAGGGTTCGGGTTGCCGGTTCCCCAATACAGCAGGTTCAGTTCAGGGTCATAAGTGCCGGGCAGCCATGTCATACCGCCGCCGTGTTCCATCGCGCCTTTGTTCGGCCAAGTCTCCGCGCCGGGTTCGCCCACGCGAGGCTCACTGTTCCAGCGCCACTGCAAATCGCCGGTTTCCGGGTTGCGCGCTTCCAGATATCCGGGCACGTCCATCGCGTCGCCGCCCACGCCAACAATGATGTGGTTCCCTACCACCATGGGAGCCATCGTGGTGAAGTACTGCAGTTTTTCATCGGCAACTTTCTTGCGCCAACGCTCTTTTCCATCCTTCGCGTTGAGCGAAATAAACCAGCCATCGGGACCCAGGAAATAAAGCCAGTTGCCGTACATGCCCACGCCACGGTTCCCGACAAGATGGCCGCCCTTGTCGACCCAGTCATAGCGCCAGAGTTCTTCGCCGGTGCGCGCGTCGACGGCCCAAACATGATCGGGAATGGTGAAGTAGAGTATCCCGTTCACCATGAGCGGTGTCGATTTTATAGACGGGCTTCCTACGCCCCTCTGCGGCCCGACGTTCGCGATGCGATACATCCAGCGAAGCGACAGCGAAGGAATATTGGCCGCCGTAATCTGGTTCAGCGTGCTGAAGCGCCGGCCGGAGTAATCGCCGTTATAAGTGGGCCACGTGTCGGTGGGTTGATCCAGCAGCTTCTTGGGGTTGAGCATCTGCGCGGGGCAGATGGCGGGAACAAGCGCGGCAACGAAAACTGTCAGACGGAGAAAGTTCATTTGAGGGTCGCCAGGTAAGCCGTCACGTTGTGCATGTCGGCGTCGGTGTAATGCTTCAGCAACTCGCGATGACCGGCGAGCTTATCTTCTACGTCCACTTTCACGCCGGAGGCGATCGCATAGGAATGATAGTCGCCCGCCGCATCGTATAAGGACACATTGAAATCATCCAGACGCTTCAGGGCTCCGGAAACCGCTTGGCCCGAAGACAGAGTTACAGTAACCTTGCTCACCTTCGGCCCGCTCGATTGGAACCCGCGCGCCGTGGGATAGAGGAAGGCCTGCTGCAAATCCGAAGGCTGAAACTTTGTGCCGACATGAGCCAAGTTTCCCGTGGCGGAGTGGCATTCGGTGCAGCGGCCCGCGCCGGCGAAGTACTGTTCGCCCGCTTTCGCATTGCCGGTGACAATATTCTGAACCTTATACAGCCCGCGATTCACGGCCAACTCCACGCGCATATGCAGGAATTGACCGATGTCGTAAAGCTGCGGATCGGTGAAGCCGGCGAATGCCGGCATGCCTTTATCGGCGCGGCCCTGGCGAATCACGGGGCCGATCAGTTCCGACTTTTCGTCATGCAGTACCAGCGGCGAGCGGACCAGATCGGGCCCTTCCGCGCCGTTCGCTTTCGCGCCATGGCAGAAGCCGCAATTGGGCCCGTAAAGCTTCTCACCCCGTTCGGCGGCAACAGCGTCCGGCGCGGGGCCAAGACCCAGGAACTCTCTCGTATTCGCTCGCCCCGGGCCTCTGGCGACCGGCGTTTGAGCGCACAGCGAAATAGCGAACACAACAGAAATTGAAAGACAGACCGCCCTTCGCCACGACATAGTGGTCACCAGTTTAATGCAATCAATCGGGCAGCGCGAAGCTGTACAGCACGTTGGCGGATGACACGGCGACATACTGCTTCCCGTTCACCGAATAACTAATGGGTGATGAGGGAATGCTGGCACCGGCACCGAATCGCCAGAGCGCCTTTCCGGTTCGCGCATCGAGCGCGATGAAGTTACCTTCGTTCGAGGCCGCGAACACTAACCCTCCGCCAGTTGCCAGAACTCCCGGCTGGAGCGCATTTTCGGCCAGCTCAAATTTCCATTGCGCTTTGGCGGTCTCCGGGTCGAGCGCCATCAAGCCTTGCGAAGGAGGAGCCTCGCCATTCGATGCCGGGGGTCGAAAGCCGCCGCCCGAGCCGCGCCCTTGAAACTGCTTTCCGGGTTCGAAAGGCGCGGGTCCAATTGAATACTGGCCCGGCCCATCGTAATACATGAAATACATCCAGCCGGTTTGCGGGCTGTATGAAGGAGCCTGAAAGTTCGAGCCGCCTCCCAGCGAGGGATACACAGTTGTGCCTTCCGGGTTCGCCCGCCAGTTCGGAGTTGTAATGGGCCTGCCTTGCTTATCCCACCCGCTCACCCAAGTGGCGCGCACGTACGGCGTCGCGGAGAGCAGTTTGCCATCGTTCCGATCAAGCACATAGAACACGCCGTTGCGGTCCGCGTGCAATAACAATTTGCGGGGCGCTCCGTGCCACATGCGGTCCACCAGCACCATGTCTTCGGTGGAGTCCCAATCGTGCGTGTCGGTGGGTGTGAACTGGTAATGCCACTTGCGCTTGCCCGTATCGGGGTCGAGCGCCACCACGGAACAACTGAACAGGTTGTCGCCCTTGCGCACATCGCCGTTGATGTCCGGCCCGGGGTTGCCGATGGCCCAGAACACTGTGTTCGATTCGGCGTCGTAACTGCCGGTCAGCCAGGTGGGCGAGCCGCCGTGCTGCCAGCTATCGCCCTCCCACGTATCGTTGCCGAACTCGCCCTTCGCGGGGATGGTGTACCAGCGCCATAACTTCTTTCCCGTAGCGGGATCGTAGGCATCGAGGAACGCGCGGACGCCGAACTCGCCACCCGTGATTCCCGTGATGATCTTGTCTTTCACCACCAGCGGCGGCGACGTGATGCTATAACCCAGCATGCTGTCGGCCACCTGCACTTCCCAAAGAAACGCGCCTGTTCGAAGATCGAGCGCAACCAGCGCGGCATCCAGGGTGCCGAAGAACAGACGGTTGCCCAGGACGGCCACGCCGCGATTCACGCGGTTGATCTCATAAGGGTTGGTAACTTTCTGCTTGCGCTGATACCGCCAGATTTGCCGCCCCGTCTTCGCATCGAGAGCCATCACCTGCGCCGTGCCGCCAACCGGTCCCGTGGTGTACATGATGCCGTCAATCACCAGAGGAATGGATTCGACAATCCCGTCACCGGGCAGTTGAACGGCCCACTGAGCCTGCAAGTTTTTCACGTTCGCCGTGTCGATCTGGTGGAGCGAGGAGTAATGCTTGCCGCCCAGATCGCCCCAGTAAGTCAGATAGTTCTCCGGCTCCTTTTCCGCGTTGAGGATGCGATTCCACGCGAGCCCTTCGCCCATTCCGCGATGGCCGATATCGCGCCCATCGAGAGTCTTCAAGAAGGCCACTAAATGATCGATCTCGGTCGAGCTCAGACGCTTGCCGAAATCGTCAGGCATCAGCGATTTGGAATCGATCTTCAACGCGCTCAGTTGCGATTTTTCGAAGGAGCGATACGCGCCGGTGGTATCCACCATTTGAACCGTGAACGAATCCTGACCCTTGAGAGTGCCGCGGTATTGGTTACCGCCTCGCAGCGTGACGGCTACCGTTGAGGGGCGCGCAGAGAAGCCCCGGCCTCTGCCGCGCGCAGATCCAGGCGCATTCTGATTCGGGTCCAGGATCTTCGCGCGAAGCTGCTGCACCGTATTCTGACCTGCGGCGGAAAGATCGGGCCCGACAGCGATCCCGGCTCCATGCACCTGATGACAA
>JBBROT010000258.1:0-5496 GCA_038229155.1 Bryobacterales bacterium
AGGCTGGCTATTCTGTCGGCACGCAGATTGGAATCGCGCTTGACCCCGCCTCTTCCGAATTTTTCAAGGACGGCAAATACACGTTCAAGAAGTCCGATAAGAGCGAGCGCACGTCTGAACAGATGGTCGATTTCTGGGTGAACTGGAAACGCCAATACCCCGCCATCATGTCCATTGAAGACGGCATGGCCGAAGACGATTGGAACGGTTGGAAGATGCTGACCGATGCGCTGGGAAGCACCACCCAGTTGGTCGGCGACGATCTCTTCGTCACCAATTCCGAACGTCTCGCCCGCGGGATCGAAGCAGGCGTTGGCAATTCCATTCTGGTCAAGGTGAACCAGATCGGCACGTTGACGGAGACGCTCGAAGCCATGACCATGGCCGCCAAAGCGGGTTACACTTCCGTGGTCTCGCATCGCTCAGGCGAAACGGAAGATCCTTTCATCGCCGATCTCGCCGTCGCCACCGGCGCGGGCCAGATCAAGACCGGTTCCGCCAGCCGTACGGACCGCATCGCTAAATACAATCAACTCCTGCGCATTGAAGAGAAGCTCGGAGATGCCGCCAAATTCCCCGGCCGCAAAGCCTTCCGGCAGGTAGTGAACCCGCAGGTAGCAAAATAGTGGCGCGCGAACGTCCGAAACCTCTGGTGCTTACCATCCTCGATGGTTGGGGTTTCCGCGCCGCCACCGAAGGCAACGCCATCGCCCAAGCACGCAAGCCCACCTACGACGCGCTGCTCCGCGATTTTCCGAACACGCTCATCCATACATCCGGCAAAGCTGTGGGCTTGCCGGATGGCCAGATGGGCAACAGCGAAGTGGGGCATCTGAACATCGGTGCCGGCCGTGTTGTGCACATGGATGTCACGCGTCTCGATTTGATGATTAAAGAGGGCACGTTCTTCAATAATCTGGAACTGGTAACCGCCATGCAGCACCCCCGCGTGCATATCCTGGGCCTGGTAAGTTCGGGCGGCGTTCACTCCTCCACCAACCACCTGTACGCATTGCTCCGGATGGCGAAGCAGCAGAAGGTGGGCCAGGTCTTCATCCATGCGTTTACCGATGGCCGCGATACCGGCCCCAATACCGGTGCCGCATTCATCGAAGAACTGCAACGCAAAATCGACGAGTACGGAATCGGCAAGATCGCCTCCCTCTCCGGCCGCTATTACGCCATGGATCGCGACAAGCGCTGGGACCGCATCGACCGCGCCTACAAAGCCATGGTCACCGGCGAAGGCATCAAGGCCACCGACCCCGTTCAAGCTCTCAAACAATCCTACGAACACGGCATCACCGATGAATTTGTCGAACCCGTCACCATCGTCGATGAGAACAACCAGCCCGTAGGCCCTATCCATGAAGACGACTCCATCATCTTCTTCAACTACCGGGCCGATCGCGCGCGCGAGATGACGGAAGTGCTCTCTAAGCGCAACCAGAATTACGTCACGCTCACGCAATACGACAAGAGCTTCGCGGTCCCGTTCGTGCTTCCCAAAGAGCACCCAGACAATATCCTCGCCAACGTCTTCGCCCAAATGAACTGGGCCAACCTGCGCGTAGCCGAAACTGAAAAGTATGCTCACGTCACTTACTTCTTCAACGGCGGAGTCGAGAAGCCCTATGCCGGCGAAGAGCGCCAAATGGTCGCGTCGCCGAAAGTCGCCACTTACGATCTGAAGCCCGAGATGAGCGCCGAAGGCATTCTCGATCTCACCAGAAAGCAGATCGAATCGGACAGCTTCGACGTCATCGTGATGAACTTCGCCAACGCCGACATGGTGGGCCACTCGGGCCAGATGGCACCCACCGTGAAAGCCGTGGAAGCAGTTGACGCCTGCTTGTCAGGCCTCTACGCCGCGCTCCGCCAGAAAAACTTCAGTTGGATCATCACAGCCGATCACGGCAATGCGGAAACGATGATCGACCCCGCAACCGGCGGCCCACACACCTACCACACCACCAACCCGGTCCCCTTCCTCTTAGTGGACGACAGCCAATACAATCTGAACCAAACCGGCGCCCTGCAAGATATCGCCCCCACCATCCTGGGCGTGCTCGGCGTCGAGCAACCGAAACAGATGACCGGCCGCGATCTGCGCGTCTAGCAAGGCGGCTCGTGCGAGGCGCCATCCTGCCAGGCAACTGCTTCACCGCATAGGAATCGATCTTGTGCCGCGCGCCTAAGTGAAGGCATGATTCCACGATAGACTGAAGGCGCCATGCCCCCTAACCTTCCCTTAGTCTTTCGACCGCTCCTGGCCTGTTTCATCTCAACTTTCTCGATCGGCGCGTTATACTCGCAGGAAATTCCCGCTGATTACCAACGCGTGATGACCACCCTCGATAAGAAGGGCACGGCAAAGCACAGGAGCTGGCAATGAAGGTAAAGCCCGCCGTGGACCTCATTGGAAGCGCCGCGCCACAGCATCAGAGCACCCTCACCGGCAATCGATCGAACGTGGTCGCTTGGGCAATGGATACCGCGAAGATCACCCAAATTGTGAAGCACGAAGGCGAACAATCCGGCGCGGTTTACAAAATTACCGTGGGGCGGGAAGATCTGAACCTCACGGAAATGGGCGCAAAAATCACCGCCCGCATGGCCTGAACACCTGGACAGCCTTCTACGGCAGCGATACCAATGCCGAAGTCGCAGGTGATGTTGCCATGTTAGCCAATGAAACAACTCCGGTGCTGAAAGCGCTACGGGAAAATGAACTCAACATAGTGGCCATTCATAACCACATGACCGCCGGTCAACCGGCCATCTATTTCCTCCATTACTGGGGCACCGGCAGCATTGACAAACTGGCAACCGGCTTTCAAGCGGCGCTCAATGAGTTAGGCAGCGCAAAAACAACCGGCCGCGTAAATTCCCACTAAGCGATTCCGCGTTGTTCACGCGCTCTTCTTCGGGACGGCGATGAAGCCGTCTTCTGCACCGGATCACCCGGTATGCCCCGGCCCACTGATTTCATTTTCCGGCCCCAGAAGCGAATGAACGCCGATGGAAGAGGAAGCCGTTTATTTCAACCCAATAGAATCTTTGCCGCTGTGGCAGGTGGCAAGAATAAAGTTCGCGGTTGGCTTTCAATGGAAGAAAGCCTTGATGCCTATAGAAGTCTGCGGCCTGATCGTCCTTCGCATCCACGGGGAGCGTGTAGGATGCGGGTGCCGCTTCCAGAGTACGGCGCGCGGCATCGGCCAGCAACGCACCCCCCAGGCCGCGCTTCTGAAATCGCTGCTTAATAGCCAGCCGACCGATGCGAACCGCGGGCAGCGACGCATAGCGGGGTAGCCGTTTGGTCAGATCCTCCGGCAGATCTGGTGTGGGAATACTCGCGGAAGCCAACGTGTAATATCCCGCGATTTATTCGCGCGCCGCATCGATTGCGATAAAGCAGTTCGTGATCCGGCGGCGAATATCTTGAGTCACCTGCGAGCAAAAGTAACGGTTCAGTTCAGCTTGGCCACAATCGAAGTTTGAGCGATCCTGCCACCTAAAGGCTCCATGCGAAACGGAGCGCTCACGCTTTGCCGAAAAGTTCACGATGGCGTTTAACTGCCCGCCGCAGGGCTGGAGACGAGGGGGCGGATTCAGCAATGCCTCCGCGATTCGCCGCTGATCGTCCGCCGAAAACGCGCAGCACTTCCGCTTGCTCAATCGTACGGCTCGCGGCCTCTCGCGCAGCCGACACAACAAAATCCGTAAGCGTGCGGCCCTCTATTTTCGCCGCTCGCTTCAAGAGAGCATGAACTTGAGAAACGCAGCCGCGCTTCCAACCGCGAAATAGGAAGGTTCTCCGTAGCCATAATTCATCGTACGGCAAATGCCGTACGCTTAGTAAAACAAATACTTCCGCCACTGCTCATCGCTCTTCCCCAACAACCTCATCAAGTGCCTGCTGGTGTGCAGACTGAACGGCCTGGGAGGCCTGCTCAGCTTCATCCCGGCCTCTTCCGGTGTCCGGCAGCCTTTTCTGTTGTTGCACTGATGGCAGCACGCCACCAGATTTTCCCAAGCCGTTTCCCCCGCTCGCGACCGCGGAATCACATGGTCCAGCGTCATCTCCGAAGACGGCAGCGTCTTGTGGCAGTACTGGCACGTATAACGGTCGCGCATCAGAATATTCTTCCGGCTCAGCGCGCGTGTCTGATGTGGGATGCGCCGGTACTCCAGCAGCCTGATCACTGAAGGCACCTTCATCGCCCGCCGTGACGAATGAACCAGAAACGGGCTGATCTCCTCCGTCGAAGCCAGACCCTTCAGCACCAGCACCAGCGCCCGTCGCGCCGCGCACACATTGATCGGCTCATAACTCGCGTTCAGAACCAGTACAGGCTTCTGCAATCTTGTCGTCGAAACCATTTATTCGCTGCTCCCTATGTAAGTTCTGGCAGAAGGCGCTGCCAGCCGGCGATCGACACGTGCCAGGGTCAGGAGCGTCACACTCTTCGCTCCGGCCCGCTTCAAAGCAAGCGCACAAGCGCGAGCGGTCGCGCCTGTCGTCATCACATCGTCCACCAACAACACTCGCAATCCATCCACCCGCCCCGCCGCCCGAAATGCCCTCTCCACATTCAGACGGCGCTGTGTATTCGAAAGAGAAGCCTGATGTTCCACACTGCGGCTGCGGCGCAGCGCCCGGCTAAACTTCCAACCGCGCCGCCTTGCCACATGCTCCGCCAGCACTTCCGACTGGTTGAAGCCGCGCTTCCACTGCTTGCGCCAATCGAGCGGCACCGGCACCACCACGTCCACATTCAGATCGGTGGGCAACGCGCTCGGCAGATATCTCGCCAGCCGTATCCCGATCGGCTTCATGCCACGATACTTGAACAGATGTATCAACTCGCGGAGCGGGCCATCGTATTCGCCATAGCAATATGCCTTGTCGAAGCCGCGCAGCCCTTGCCGGCACAATCCGCACCGCCCTTGATCATCCAACGGAAACTCATTGCGGAAAGGCGTGCCGCAGCTTACGCAAAAGTGGTCTGCTGAAAAAGGTTTCGGCGCGTCCAGACACTCGGCGCAAACTGGAACGCGCGTCCAGCCGGTTAACGATCGATGACAAATCCGGCAGTCATCGGGAAAAATAAGGGAAAAAAGACCGTGAGGGAGCTTAGTGCAAAACGCACGCAAAAACGAGAGAACCGCGTTGGGCCGCGTGGCCGTTACGCTACTCGAGAAAGCGCACCTCCTCGCGTATACTTTCGATGCAGATGAACCCCGGCGATTCCTTTCGTCATCACTGTGCGCTCTTTAAGCCTGCTAAACAACGAGTGTAAAGAGCGCGCCGCGGACTTGTCAAACTCCGGTCTTTATTTTACCGTCCGCCGATCGCCGCCAGGCCCGTCTTCCCCAGCACGTAAATCAACCACAGGCCGCCCACAATTCCCAGGCACGAACCGAAGGTCCGGCCGCTCACCCGCGCCAGCCCATACGCTAGAAATCCAATCAATCCGAAGCTCAGCAGATCGA
>JBBROT010000259.1:0-5464 GCA_038229155.1 Bryobacterales bacterium
GCTCAACTGCTCACCGCGACCATGGGTTATGCGGCTGCCGGCGCGGGGGAACTTCGTTCGGCACAGGACATGGTGAGGATCGCTCACGAGCCTGAAGCGCGGGCCGGCAGGACGGGCGCGGGCACTGTTCATCATGTGGCGTTTCGCGCGGAAACCGATGAGCGCCAGCTTGAGTGGCAACAGCTTCTGATGCGTGAAGGGCTGCAGGTGACAGAGGTGCTGGATCGTGAATATTTCCACTCGATTTACTTTCGCGAACTCGGTGGGGTGTTGTTTGAGATTGCGACGGACCCGCCCGGCTTCGCGGCGGATGAGCCGCTGGAAACGCTGGGCACGCATCTGAAATTGCCGCCTTGGCTGGAGCCGGATCGCGCTGCGATTGAACGGAAATTACCGAAGCTGAGGTTGCCTGAATGATTCACAAATACGTGCCCGCGCAGAGCGGCGATCTGACACTGCTGCTGCTTCACGGAACTGGCGGCGATGAGGACGATCTGCTTCCCATTGGCCGCGCGGTGGCACCCGGCGCAGCGCTGTTGAGCCCCCGCGGCAGTGTATCTGAAGGTGGAGCGCTGCGATTCTTCCGGCGCCTGAAACCGGGCGTATTCGACGAGCAGGACATTCGCGTCCGGTCAGCGGAACTGGCGGAGTTCGTTTCGCAATTTCCGGCGGAGCGGCTCATGGCGCTCGGGTATTCGAACGGAGCCAATATCGCGGCGGCGCTGATGCTGCTGCATCCCGGCGTGTTGAAGGGCGCGGTGCTGCTGCGTCCCATGGTTCCGCTGGTGCCGGATCCGCTGCCCGATCTAAAGGGCACGCGCGTGCAGATTCAGGCCGGGGTGGAAGACGGGACCACCACCGTTCAGAATACGGAAATGCTGGCGGGAATGTTGAGCAAGGCCGGAGCCGCCGTGGAGGTGCTCTGGATGGATGCGGGCCATGACTTGGGCCCCGGAGATTTTCAAGCGGCGAAAGAGTTTTTCAGCGCTTGATAATCACTTCGCGCAGGTGCTCCCGCGTGAGGAAGAATTTGACCGATTCGAACTTGCCGAAGAGTTTTTCCAGGCTGCGATTGTTGAACACCTGAGCCTGCTGCCTCTGCCCGTGCTGCGCCAGCATGAGGGTAGATTGGCTCTGGATTCGAAACGTGGTGTGGGGCGAAATCAATGACTTCTCGTCGGCGTTGAAGAAGGCCAGCAGGTAACTGCGGGGCCGCGTGATCAGGTGCAGGCGTTCCACCGTAGCGTTCAGCAGGGCCGGTGAGAGGTATTGCATCACGTCCCAGACCAGCACGCCATCGAAGGTGTTTTCTTTGAAATCGAGATTCTGTTCGAGGAAGGATTCTATGCGATTTTGCGCCGCTTGCCCGTTGATATCCTCCTGGCCGAATGTATCGTCCAGGCTGCGTAGAAAGTCCTGGGTATAGAGTTTGTGGCCCAGGTCGGTCACAAAGTTGATGTTGTCCTGAGTGAGGCCGGCTAGATCGAGAATCGACAGGCCCACCTGATCGTTAATGTAAGTGAAGAACTGCTCTAAACCGCGGCTTTGCCTGACGGTTTGAGTTTCCTTTTCACCGGACCGTGAATGGGAGAAGGGGCTCGGCGCCACAGCCGTGCCCGCCCCGCGGAACATGCTTTTAAATCTCTCCGGCAGCAATGTTGTGGCAACCCCTCCTCCGGGTGGAAAACTAACGCTTGATTTCCGTCGGCCCCGCGCCAACTGGAGCGCCTAAGGGAACAGGAGGCTTGGGAGCACTCATCGTATTAATGGCTGCGGTCTGGCCTTGCTGCGAAGCGGCGGCGGCTTTCGCGGCGTCGGGCTTCACGATATCGATGGAACCCTTGAAATAGGCACCGTCCTCAATCACAATGCGAGCGGTCTTGATATCGCCAACCAAGCGCGCGTCCTTGCGAATATCGATGCGATCGTTCGCTTCCACGTTCCCTTTGATTTGCCCCAGCACAACCACTTCTCTCGCCCTCACGCCGGCCTGCAGCTTGCCGTTCGGCCCGATGGTGAGCTTGTTGTCCTGGCACTCAATGGTACCCTCCACGTCGCCATCGACGTATAGGTCTTCCTTGCTGAAAATCTGGCCGATGATCTTGACCGCTTTTCCAATGGTGGCGGAACTGCGCGACGAATCGATCTCGGGGCTTTTGAACGGCGTTGTCGTTGACATGGGTATGGATTCCTTCCTGGGTTCGATGGGACCTGATGCCGGCACCGCGCTGGCCGGCCGAGGTACTGGTGGTGCGGATGGGGTTGGTGGTTCTTCCGGTTTCTTATTCCACATGCTCATATTTGGCGGCCCTCCCGATATTGGGTTATGAAAACTGAAAATACCTATTCAGTCTACTGATTGTTTTCACGTAAAGGCAATGGCACCAAGACAGTACCTACGCGCAAACAGAAAAAAGCCCGCCGGAGAGCGACGGGCCTGGAGTAAAAAAAACGGTTGCGAAAAAGACCTTACTTCTTGGCTTTTGACTTCTCGTGGGCCTGCTTGGAGTGGTCATGAGCCTTGGTGGAATGCTCATGCGCCGTATCGGAGTGCTTGCCTGCCGCCTCGTGATCCCCTTTATCGTGGTGCTCAGCGGCGGCGTGGTGCGCCTTAGCTGCGTGCTCATGGTGTTGCGCTGCTTCTTTATGCGAATTCTTCGGCATGGAAAAACTCCTTCACCCAATACCGTACCCTAGCAGGGGGCCGGAGAAGCCACGCGTGTTCTGCCGTTATGTGATGGAAACTACGCGCCACCCACTCTTTTCTTAAAAGCTTCGAAAGCTCCGGGCGATTGTGTATCCAACCACTCAATCATTTCGAGCGAAGCCTTCTCCAGTTCTCCGTAAACGAAGGGATTAGAGTAAGCCACGCGCATCTCACGCATCACGCCTTCCACCCGGATATAAGTGAGCAGCATTTCCATGCTGTTGCGGTAAAAAAGTTCTTTGTTCAGGATGCCGGAGTTGAGAAACGAAGCAGCCATCTCCCAATAGGTGACAACTTGCCGAGCCGATGCGTTCTCCGCCGAACCAGGAGGGCAGAGCTTGAGGAACGCTTCCATCGATTTCGCGTGGAAGGACTGCACAAACCAGGAGCGCGCCGTCCGCATTCGTTCCTCGCGGCGCAGTTCATAGAGTTTGATAATCAAACTCGCATCTTCATGAGAAGCCATTGTAGACATGAGACCCTTTTTTACCATGTGCAGCCGTTATGATGGTGTGTTCTTATGATGAATCGCGGGTTGGTGGTGAGTTGTTTCGGGTTGCCGGCTTTGCTGGCACTGTCGCTGGGGGGCTGCGCTTCCGCCCCGCAACCCAAACCGGTGGAAAAAGCTCCCGAGCCCGTGACCGGCCTTCATGCGCTGGCTCAAATGTTCTCCGCCGCGCGCGGCTGGCAGCCCGATGCGATGGTGCTGCGCGTGAACAGTATCGGCGCGGGCGATGTGAAGCCGCAACCGGGCCGGTCGGCGGTCTGGCAGGGGACGTTCGTTTCTCTTACCACCGCCCAATCGCGCACGTACACTTTTTCCGTTTCGGACATCAGTACCTCCATCCGGTCGGGCATTTTTCCCGATCCGCCATCAGGCTATTCGGCACGGGCGCAGACTGCCCAGCCGTTCAACATCGCAGGCGCGCGCAAAGATACGGACGAAGTCTACGCCACGGCGCTTAAGCATGCCGATGAGTTTTTGAAAGACCACCCGAACGAGCCGGTGAGTTACCAGTTGGAGCTGAATGATCGCGCCCCGGATGCCATGTGGCGGGTCTATTGGGGGACGTCACTGGCCAGCAGTCCGTTTTCCGTGTTGGTGGATGCGGCGAGCGGAGAATTCTTCAGGACTCTGAGATAAGTGTTGGGCGATTTGCTGACGGAGCAGTTGAACCCGGCATCGAGCGGTATTGATCGGCTTGTCACGGAAGACATGCTGCGAGTGATGAATCAGGAGGACGCGAAGGTTGCAGCCTCCGTGGGTGCCGAGGTGCCCCGTATTGCCGAAGCGGTTGAGGCGATTGTGAGCTCGCTGCGCCAAGGCGGGCGGCTTTTCTATATCGGCGCGGGGACAAGCGGCAGGCTGGGTGTTCTGGATGCTTCGGAATGTCCGCCCACCTTTCACGTGCCGCCGGAGTGGGTGCAAGGCATTATCGCCGGCGGTGAGGACGCGCTTTCCCGCGCGACGGAAACTTCGGAGGACGACCCCGCGCTGGGTGTGGCTGACTTGCGGCGGCGCGGTTTTACGAATACCGATGTGCTGGCGGGGATCGCGGCGAGTGGAAGGACGCCTTATGTGCTGGGTGCCGTGGAAGAAGCGAATCGCCTGGGTGCGGTGACGATCGGAATCAGTTGCGTGCCGGGGTCGAACCTTGCTCTGGCGGCGCGGATTGCAATCACGCCTGCGTCAGGGCCAGAGGTGATCGCGGGGTCCACGCGCCTGAAGGCGGGGACGGCGACGAAGATGGTGCTGAATATGTTGACCACGGGCGCTTTTATCCGGTTGGGATACGTGTACGGCAACATGATGGTGAATGTGGAGCCGAAGAACGAAAAATTGCGCGACCGTGCGCTACGGATTCTGATGACCGCGACGGGCAAGGATGCGGCGGCGGCGACGAAATTGCTGGAGAGCGCGGGTACCAGATTGCAAACGGCGATTGTGATGCAACTGGGTGACGTGAGCAAGGCCGAAGCGGACGCCCGCTTAAGCAGGGCGAAGGGTAACGTACGGGAAGCTATTCATGGATAAATTCGTAATCAAGGGCGGGGTGCCGCTGCACGGTGAGATTCGCACCAGCGGATCTAAAAACTCATCGCTACCGGCGCTGGCCGCTGCTCTGTTGACCGATGAACCGGTTACGCTGGAACGCGTGCCGAAGGTGCGCGATATCCGCACCATGGAGCGGCTGCTGATCGATATCGGCGCGGAACTGGAGGTGATGGGAGAGCGCGTCAACATGCACACGCGCGAGATTCGTTCCCCCGAAGCTCCCTATGAACTGGTGAAGACCATGCGCGCTTCCAGCCTGGTGCTGGGGCCGCTGGTGGCGCGCGCGGGAAGGGCGCGAGTCTCCATGCCGGGCGGGTGCGCCATCGGTTCGCGGCCCATCAATCTGCATCTTATGGCGCTGGAGGCGCTGGGCGCGAAGGTGAATCAGGAGCATGGCTATATCGAGGCCGTCGCGCCGAACGGTCTGCATGGTGCCGAGGTCCATTTGGACCGGATCACGGTGACCGGTACGGAAGACATTTTGATGGCGGCTGTTCTGGCGCGCGGTGAAACGGTGCTGGAAAATGCGGCGCGCGAGCCGGAAGTGGTGGACTTGGCGAATCTGCTGATCCGCATGGGCGCGAAGATTGAAGGCGCGGGTACTTCCACCATTCGTGTGCAGGGCGTGGATAAGCTCGGCGGCGTGCCGGAGACCGAACCTCACGTGATTATCGCGGACCGGATTGAAGCCGGTACGTTCA
>JBBROT010000260.1:0-5450 GCA_038229155.1 Bryobacterales bacterium
AATCTGGTGCACTGGGCAAATATCATCGATGGCGCGCAGTACCGGGATGCGCAGACGGCCGTCGCACTGGGCGAACCGGCGATGAAGTTGACGCTGGTGATTGAAGGATCGAAGGGCTCCGCGGTGGTGCAGAAAATCATCGGCTGGATGCGGGAGATGCCGCTGGATGAAATTGTTGCGCTGCCCGAAATTCAAGAGCAGTATATTCCGCTGTACGAACGGCACTTGAAGAATCTGGAATTCATCCGCGAACGTGCCAGCCAGCAGGGTCCCGTGGTGACGTTCGATCTGACCGGGTATGACGTGGAAGGCTACAACAAATTTATTCCGTACTATCTTTTCCCCACCAGCGTTTATACCGTATCCGTAAGCCCGTCCAGTTTCCGGACGAAGATCAGCGTGGGCTCGAATCCATGGACGCCGGAAGAACCGAAGCATAATCTGGCCAGCATCTGCGAGCGGTATGGCGGCGGCGGGCATGCGCGAGTGGGTGCCATTTCACTGGAGCCCGGCGCGCTGACGGAAGCACGGCGCATTGCGGCTGAGGTTATCGCGGAATTGCAGAGTTAGGCGCGGGCTTGACCGCGATGCGGAACGCGGCAATGGCCAGGACGGCGGCGGTCAAGTACATGAATACCGCGTTGCCGAAATACCATTGCGAACTGTCGAAGGTGACGGGAACGGAATCCAGCACACCCACCATCAAGATACCGACGGCGAGCGAGAACACGCCCACCCGGAAGACCACCACCACAATCATGATGTAAATGAACGCCTGCGTGATGATGTCAGCCGTTGTAGACCCCGCCTGAAGCGTGCCGAGAGTAAAGAGTAATACGAACATTCCGCTGGCAAGCCATTCCCGCCTAAACAAAGTGCGGAAACCGAAGATCAGCAGGAACAACAGCAGAGCTTCGCGAATGGAGCCCGGCATATGCAGCAACCACGAACCGGCCGTTTCACGCACCCCTTGCAACAGCCGAGGGTTGCTCATTTCCGGCTGCGAGTTCAATGCGCCGAAAGCCGCGTGAACGCCGGTCCCGATCCATTGCCAACTGATGGCCATCGCGATTCCGTATAAGGCATCGCGGCCCACCACGGGGTCGCGCCAGCGGCCGGCCAGCACAGCAGACCATGAGATTAACGACTGGGGCCACCGTCTTCGCACCTGCGGTTCGAAGGCGAGATAAATGGCCCAGATGAAAGCCGCGTAAAAGATGGACGTGCAGACGGCGAGATAGCCCATGCCGGCACTGCTGGCCAAGGAAGAAAAGTGGGCGCGCAACAGCCATAGCGCGAGTTGCACGCAGAACATGAACACAGCCACACGGAAGGCACCCTGGCGGTCACCGCTTCCGTGCAGAAGATTGCGGCGCGCCATGATGGGTGCGGCAATCAGCGCGGCAAGCGTGAAGAGGATGATGAACCAGAGGCTTTCGCCGGAATTCCAGGTGCTCGCGTTTTCTGGCTGACGGTCGGTCTTTCGCCACGGCCCCATCACCTCCCACGCGGTGGGCCGGCCTTCCCAAGCCGCCGCCTCGATTCGTAGCGGGAGCGCGCTATCTTTCGCGGTGCCTTCCCAAGCTTTTCGAGTGTCGGACGCGCCCAGGAAAATCCATTCGGGCGTTACTTCGTGGAAGCGCGATGTCTCCAGATGCGCAGCGGTGAACAGCTTGTCCCAGTTCGCCGCGGGAGGAGCCGCCGTGAGCTTATGCTTCTGATCGGGCATCGCTTCAAAGCGAATCAGGTGCGCATCCGGACTGAATAGCAGGAAGATCATGCCGCTCTGCGTGAAAGGCGGATCCCAACTTGTCACGATCCCCGGCGTGAGCTTATCGTCTTTCACTTCCTGCCCGGTGAGGGGGGAATCCGCCTGGCGAAACCAGAAACGCAGCAGGGGGATGGGGCTGCGGGAGAGCTGGTTCCAATCCGGCGCGGGCTTATCGTGACCCTTGGCGTACTGAACCTGGTCGTAGTCCCATTCGAAGCCATTCGCGGTGTCAGCCGGACGATTTGTATAGCCCAACTGCTGGGTCAGATCGCGCGCTTTCTGGCGCAAGACATCCGGCGAATAGGGCGGCTGTATGCGCGTCAGAAAACTGGAGTGCTCCGTATAGACAAGCAATCCGATGAGGGCAATGAGAATGCCCGCGAGCCACGCAACAGCCACGGCGGTATGGAGACGAAAACCTTCGCCAGCCGCTGCGACCATTTGCGGAGAAGGAGTCTGGCCCGCCGCTAGCGCAGCCGCGAGCGGATCGCCGCCGGGGAGAGCCGCTGAAACGGCAAGGGCGGAACCGGGGCGCGAGGCGGGGTCGCGCTCAAGACAGCGCAGGATGACGCGCTCGATTGTGGGGTCCAGGTCACGCACGAAAGTGGAGGGCAGTTTCAGGGGCTCCGGCTTGTGCCCGGTGAAAAGTTCGTGCAGCACCAAGCCCAGGGAATAGATATCGCTGCGCACCGATACTTCCCTGCCCTCCAACTGCTCCGGCGCCATGTAAGCCGGCGTGCCATTGCGCACCTCGTTGCCCGCGATTTCGCCCGCGATCCCGGCCAAGCCGAAATCCGTGAGCAGCACCTGGCCGCGGCCGTCCAGCATCACGTTGCCCGGTTTTAAATCGCGATGCAGCACGCCGCGTTCGTGCGCCGCTGCCAGACCGGCGCAAAGCCGGCGCGAAATATCCAGGGCTTTGTCTTCCGGCAAACGGCCAATGCGGCGAAGCAGCGAACCAAGGTCTTCGCCATCCACATATTCCATGGATAGGAAGTAATCGCCCTCCACTTCGGCAAGGTCATAAACACGGCAGACGTTCGGGTGCGAAACCTGCCGCGCGATTCTCACTTCATTACGGAAGCGAGTGACGGCGCTTTGATCGCGAGTGGCCGCCGTGGCCAGAAACTTCAACGCAACCGGTTGGTCAAGCGAAAGATCGTCCGCGCGGTACACCTCGCCCATGCCGCCCCGGCCCAGCAGGGCAACAATCCGGTAGCGGCCCACCAGAACATCGCCGGGAATGAACCGGGTGGCGGCGATTTGCGATGCCGGCCGGGAGGCGCTCTGCGAAGTGTGCGACGCAGGCCGCATTCCGCTGTTGACGACGGGGGTAGCCGGCGCGGCAAAGGTTCGCGTCTGCCCCGCGCATTCCGGGCAAAGGCCGCTTGGACCGGCCCCCTCTTGCGTGCCGCACTGTTCACATTGCGCCATCGGTTGCTCTCGTTATACTAACCACATGCTGAAAGCAACGGAAAAAATCTGGCACAACGGGCGATTCATTGCATGGGACGACGCGAAAATTCACGTCCTTTCGCACGTGGTCAGTTACGGAAGCTCAGTGTTCGAGGGAATCCGCTGTTACGATACCGCGGCCGGTCCGGCCATTTTCCGGTTGAAAGAACATGTGCGCCGCCTAGTGGATTCGGCGCGCATTTACCGCATGGACACTTTCAAGTTTTCGCACGACGAACTGTTCGCGGCCATGGTGGAACTGGTGCGCGTGAATGGTCTGCGGTCGTGTTACGTGCGGCCCATCGCGCTGCGTGGTTACGGCAATGTGGGCGTGAACGGCATGAAGAATCCGGTGGACGTTTACATCGCGTGCTGGGAGTGGGGCAAGTATCTGGGCGATGAAGCCATGAACAGCGGCGTTGACGTATGCATCTCCAGTTGGACCCGCATTGCGCCGAATACGCTTCCCGCCTTGAGCAAGGCTGGTGCGAATTATATGAACTCGCAGCTCATCAACATGGAGGCCGTGGCGAACGGTTACGCGGAAGGTATCGCGCTCGACGCTTCCGGCTATATTAGCGAAGGCTCCGGTGAGAACGTGTTCGTGGTGCGCGACGGCAAGATTGTGACGCCCCCGCTGGGTGCCAGCGTGCTGCCCGGCATCACGCGCGATACGGTGGTCACCATTGCGAAGGACCTGGGCATTCCGGTGGTGGAAGCCATCATTCCGCGCGAAATGCTCTATATTGCCGATGAAGTGTTTTTCAGTGGCACGGCGGCGGAAGTAACGCCGGTTCGTTCCGTGGATCGAATTCCCGTAGGCTCAGGCTCGCGCGGCCCCATTACAGAACGAATTCAGAAGGAATTTTTCGCGCTGGTGGAGGGCAGAACGGAGGACCGGCACGGCTGGCTCACGCGCGTCGAAATGCCCGTTCCCGCGCTTCAGTAAGTAACGAAACTGTGGCGCGAATAGGGCAGCTAGCCTCCCCCGAGATTCGCCAGCCCATCCGGGCCACAGCGTTAGACAGCAGTTCTCTTGTTGTAGCCTGACCGGAGGGCGGAAGCGGGTTGAATTTGGGGCTTATCAACAGCTTTCATTTGGCATGGAATGAATGGTTTAGAGGACATAGCCTGTTGATAGCTTGTGAATAAAACGAGAACCAGATGATCCGTTCCGGAATCGACATCCAAACAGGTGCAAGTATCGCCATCGAGTTCGATACGCACATTCGCGCGATTAGCGCCTCGGAGAATCGCGAGGTGTACCTTGCACCTGGGTTCATCGATATTCAGGTGAACGGTTTCGCGGGCGTGGATTACAACTGCGCGGCGTCACCGGCGGATGAAATTGTGCGGTCGGCGGAGGTGATAAGAGGCACTGGCGTCACTCGTTTCTTCCCGACTGTGATAACGGGGCCGCCGGATTCCATGCTGGCTTCGCTGCGGAACCTGGCTTCGGTTCAGGATCGTTCGATTGAGGGTTTTCATGTGGAAGGGCCCCATCTTTCGCCAGAAGAAGGTCCACGCGGCGCGCACCCGCTGGCGTCCATTCGGCCTCCAGATTTGCAAGAATACAAGCGCTGGCAGGAAGCGACGGGCGGGCGCATTCGCCTGGTGACCATTTCGCCGCATTGGGAACAGGCACCGGCTTATATCGAAGCGCTGGTAGATGAAGGTGTCACGGTCAGCATCGGCCACACGCACGCGTCGGCGGCTGAAATTGCCGAGGCGGTGAGTGCCGGTGCCACCATGTCGACGCACTTGGGCAATGCGGCTCACGCGATGATTCGCAAGCAGCCCAACTACATTTGGGACCAGCTTGCCGATGACCGGCTGACAGCCAGTTTCATCTGCGATGGCATCCACATCGGCGCGGCGTTTCTCAAGAGCGCCGTACGCGCCAAGCAACTGGAGCGTACGGTTTTGGTGACCGATGCCAGTTCGCCCGCCGGCACCCTTCCCGGCAGATACCATTTAGGTGAGCAAGCAGTGGATCTGACCGGGGATGGCCGTGTAGTGCTAGCCGGTACGGACCGGCTGGCGGGCAGCGCGCTGAAGATGATAGATGCGGTGCGGAATGCGATGCGGATGGCGGAACTGACTGTGCAGGATGCTGTGCGCTGCGCGACGGTGAACCCGGCGCGGGCTGTCAATATGCCTCTGCGTCAGAAGGGACTGGTTGTGGGCGAGCGCGCGGATCTGATAGTGCTTTCGAAAGACCTGA
>JBBROT010000261.1:0-5438 GCA_038229155.1 Bryobacterales bacterium
CATCACTTCGGCGGTGATGCCTGGGATGGGCTGCTCTGAAGCCGCATAGATATCGAGGAAGAATACGCGATCGGCCTGATTGAAGGCGCGCGCGAAATCGTCCATCAGCGCTTCGCTGCGCGAATAACGATGGGGCTGGAACAGAACATGTACCCGCTTCGAACCGCAGAGCCGGGCCGCATCAAGCGTCGCGCGAATCTCAGTGGGATGGTGCCCGTAATCGTCAATCACGGTCACTCCGCCTTCCGTACCGCGCTTTTCAAAGCGCCTTTGCACACCCGTAAACAGCGCCAGCCCCTCGCGAATGGTGTCCGCCGGAACGCCCAATTCGCGCGCGACGGCGATCGCCGCGGTGGCGTTCAAAACATTGTGCTCACCTGGAACGCTCAGTTGAAACTTGCCCAGCGATTCACCATGCGCGCGCACCTGAAACTCGGAATGAAACTGCCCGCAGGTGAAATCGAAAGCTTCGTAATCCGCCTGTGTGCTGCGGCCGTAAGTAACAGTTCTGCGCCGCACGCGCGGCAGGATGGATTGCACATTCTCGTCTTCGATACAGAGAATCGCCGCACCGTAAAACGGAACCTTGTTGACGAACTCCGTGAACGATTCGCGAATATCATCGATCGAACTGTATGTATCCAGATGTTCGCGATCGATGTTCGTGACAACGGCCAGAATAGGAGCCAGCTTCAGGAACGAGCGATCGCTCTCGTCCGATTCCACCAGCAGAAAATCGCTGTGGCCCACGCGCGCGGTGGCACCGCCCATGGTGCCAACCTTGCCGCCCACCACCACCGTGGGATCGAGGCCGGCATGGTTCATCACCGTCGCCAAAAGTGATGTGGTGGTGGTCTTGCCATGGCTGCCGCCCACCGCAATTCCGTACTTCAGGCGCATCAGCTCCGCCAGCAGTTCCCCGCGCGGAATCACCGGGATCTGAAGCCGCCGCGCCTCCATCACTTCCGGGTTCGTTTCATCCACGGCGGAGGTCACCACTAAAGCGCGCGCGCCGGCAATGTTCTGGGCCGCATGACCCGCATAGACCTTGGCCCCCAGCGAACTCAAGCGCTCCGTGGTGGCGGAAAGTTTTTGGTCCGAACCGGAGATGGTGTATCCAAGGTTCAGCAACACCTCGGCGATACCGCTCATGCCGATTCCGCCGATTCCCGTAAAATGCAAGTGCTGCTTGTTAAAAAACATTTCCTTGTGTTATTGTTCCGGCTGCTTTTGTGGCTGTCAATGGATATTTTCCAGAATATCGGCCGCGCGCGCGGCGGCACCCGGCTTCGCAAGGCTTTTGGCCGCGGCTGACATTGTTTTTAAGACACCGCGCTCCGAAATCAGGCCCGACACCGTTCGAAAGAATTTTTCGCCGGTCCATTCGGCATCCGGCACCAAGAGCGCGGCTCCCGCACGAACGAACGATTCCGCGTTCTTCATCTGGTGGTTGTCCGCGGCGAACGGAAACGGAATCAGCACCGAGGCTTTTCCGGCTGCGGCCAGTTCCGATACAGCCCCCGCGCCCGACCGGCAGACAACCAGATGCGCTTGAGCGAATGCGCCGGGCATGTCTTCGAAGAACGGCTTCACTTCCCCGGCCAGCCCGGTCGCGGCGAACTCTTCCGCCAGATTACCCGCCTGCCCCGCCCCGGTCTGGTGCAGCAAGCGGACCCGCAAGCCCGATTCGCGAAACAGCGGCCAACTGGCTTTGGCAGCCTGATTCAAGGTGCGCGAACCCTGACTGCCGCCCGTGATCAAAATCGTAAAGGTCCCTTCGTCAGCAGGTTCAGCAAGGTGGAAAAACTCCTCGCGCACCGGCAAGCCCGTCATCTCCGTGCGGCTTGCGGGGAAGAACTTCGCCGTTTCGGGAAACGTGATCAGCGCCCGCGTCACCCACCGCGCCGTATAGCGATTCATAATGCCCGGCACCGCATTCGGCTCCATCGCAACCACCGGAATTTTCCTCAGCAGCGCGGCAATCACCGGCGGACCCGCCACATAGCCGCCCATGCTGAACACAGCCGCCGGCCGCTTCGCGCTCATCTGCCGGACGGTGCTCACCAGAAGTTTCGCCAAGCTGCTCACCTTTCCCAACCCGCCGATCCCTTTCAGCCCGCCAATCTGAATCAACTCAAGCGGAAAGCCCGCGAGCGGCACCAGGCGCGATTCCACGCCGCGCTCCGTTCCGACGAACATAACACGATGGCCGCGGCTTCGCAGCTCACGCGCCACGGCAAGCGCGGGTATCACATGCCCCCCTGTTCCGCCACCCGCCATAACATAGAGCCGGCTATCCGGCATGCTCCGAAATGTTGAGCAGTAGCCCCAGTGAAGCCATGGTGCTCAGAAGAGAACTGCCGCCAAAGCTGATCATGGGCAGCGGGATACCCTTGGTGGGAGCCATGCCCAGCACCACCGTCATGTTCATGAAGGCCTGCACCACAATCATGGTGGTGATGCCCAGAGCCAGGTAGCGCCCGAACTCATCGGGGATCAACACAGTGGCCCGGATGCCACGCCACAGAATAATCAGAAAGGCGATCAGTACGCCCACACAGCCCAGCATTCCCAACTCCTCGCCCACCACCGCGTAAATCTCATCGGTGTGCGCTTCGGGAAGATACAAAAGTTTCTGGCGGCCCTGCATCAGACCCTGACCCGCAAGACCGCCGACGCCCACCGCGATCTTCGCCTGCTCGGATTGATAATTGGTGTCTTTCGTGGTCAGCGATTTTTCGAGGCGCGCTTTGATGAAGCCCTGCTTATCCCATTGCGCAAGCCTCTTATACCCGGGGTCCGCATACTCCACCACGCGCCGGAGCCGGTACGGCTTTTGATAGACGGTATACGCCACGCCGCAGCTTGCAATCAAACCCGCCACCACGAAATAACGAAACTTCAGACCGGCCACATAGAAGATCATGGCGGCGGTGCAACCCAGCACCACGGCGGTGCCAAGGTCGGCAATCACCACCCCAACAGCTACAAATCCCACAGCCAGCGCGGCGGGCATGACCGTGAACCGATTGTTGATGGCGCGGCTGCGGAGCGCCAGAAAGAAAGCTAGAAAGATCACCAGCGCCGGCTTCGCAACCTCCGAAGGTTGCAGCCCGATGAAGCCCATCCGGATCCACCGGTGCTGGTGGCCGTCAATGAAGTAAACCGCCAGCAACAGCACCAGCGTGATCGCAAGCGCTGAAAAAGCTACGCCGGATTGCTGCAGCTTGCGGTAATGTATGCGCTTCATCAGCATGAAAACGCCTAAGCCCGCCAACACCCAGAAGGCTTGGCGAAGCACGAAGTAAGTGCTGGAATTGAATTTCAATTCCGCCATCACGGAGGAAGCGCTGTAGATCATCACCGCGCCAAAAAAAACGATGCAGATGATCGTGGTGAACAGTATCCAATCGGTCTTTAAACGGAGTGCCATTTTTCAGTTATCCAGGGCCCGCACCAAATCTTTAAAAGCGCGCCCGCGGTGCTCGTAACTTTGAAACTGGTCGAAGCTGGCGCAAGCCGGAGCCAGCAGCACGGTGTCGCCTGGGCGCGAAGCCGCATAGGCTCTCCCGACAGCTCCGCCCAGCGTCTCCAAGCGTTCCGTAGGTAGCGCAAGCTGCGCCTCAATCAACGGCGTAGCGCTGCCGATTAGCAACACGCCCCGAGCTTTCTCGCGAAGCAGCGGTTCCAAAACGGAGTAATCGCTTCCTTTATCTTTTCCGCCTAGAATCACCCAAAGCCGCCCATCGAAGGATTCGAGCGCCTTCTTCGTCGCATCCACGCTGGTGGCTTTCGAATCGTTGTAGTAATCCACGCCTTTCACTTTGCGCACAAATTCCAACCGGTGCTCTACCGCCTCAAAAGTCATGAGCGCGTTCGCGATCACGTCCAGCGGCACGCCAGCCAAGTGCGCGGCATTGGCGGCCGCCATTGCGTTTTCCACGTTGTGATGCCCGCGCACAGGCAACTCAGCGGCGCGCATCAGCCTTTCTTCGCCGATGAAAATTTCGCCCTCTTTCAAATAGCTCTCCCCGAACCACACTTTGTGCCCGCGCCCTACACTCGCGAATGTCCGGCACTGCGCGTCATCCCGGTTCAGTACGGCGTAATCTTCCGGCAGTTGCGAGCGAAACAGATTGCTCTTCGCCGCCGCATACGCCTCGAAGGTGTGGTGCCGGTCCAGATGGTTCTGCGTCACGTTCAGGCACACGGCAATTTCCGCTCGGAACTCCCGAATTGTCTCAAGCTGAAAACTGGAAAGCTCCAGAACGTTCCACTGGTCCTGCCGCGACGTAGCCACCATCGCCGTCACCGGCGTGCCGATATTACCGCCTGTGCGCGACGGAATCCCGGCGCTTTCTAAAATATGCCCCACCATCGCCGTCGTGGTCGTCTTGCCGTTCGAACCGGTGATGCCGATGGTCTTGCCTAGCAAGTAAGGTGCCGCCAGTTCCACTTCACCCATCACGGGAATACCCCGGCCGCGCGCGGCTTCAAGCTCAGGCAAATCGTTCGGAACACCGGGCGAGGTCACGATCAGATCGCTGTCAAAAAAAGGTGCATCGCGCTGCAACAGAAATGGCGCGCCCTCTACCTGATGCGGGTGCATGTCCGTGGCGGTCACGTTTGCGCCCCGCTCCCTCAAAAATGCGACCGAAGCCAAGCCGGATTTCTCCATGCCTACCACCAGCACTCTTTTGTTCTTCAGTTCCGTCATCGAAGTTTCAACGTGGTGAGCGCGAACAGCGCCAGCACCAGACCCACAATCCAGAACCGCGCGATAATCTTCGATTCCTGCCAGCCCAGCGCTTCGAAATGGTGATGAAGAGGAGCCATCTTAAAGATGCGCTTCTTGCGCAATTTGTAGCTGCCCACCTGCAAAATCACGGAGAGTGTTTCCAGCGCGAACACGCCGCCGATGAACAGCAGCAGCACTTCCTGCTTGATCAGGATCGCCACCACGCCCATCGCGCCGCCCAGCGAAAGCGAACCCACATCGCCCATGAAGACATCCGCCGGGTGCGCGTTGTACCAAAGGAACCCAAGGCAAGCCCCCGTCATGGACCCGCAGAAAATTGTCAGCTCCGCCGTGCGCGGGTTGCGCGCCAGCCCCAGATAATTAGCGAACTCACGATGTCCGCCCGCATACGCGAGGACCGTAAGAGCCGCGGCAGCAATCACCATCAGACCGATGGCGAGACCATCCAACCCATCCGTCAGGTTCACGCCATTCGACGAACCCACCACAACCAGCGTGATGAACAAGAAGAAGATCACGAACGCGAACGGATAAGTGAAAGGATTATCGAGCAGTGAACGAATGACCAGGTCAGGCTGCCAGGTTTTAAAAAACGGAACGTTGATGCTGGTGGAGTAATTGTTGTACGCGGACATCACGGCAAGGCCCGCCGTGAGCAGCGCCGAAACCAAAAGCTGCA